>JBJOQI010000415.1:0-3395 GCA_046050045.1 Pseudomonadota bacterium
GCACCTATCAGGACGACCTCGGCTTCAAGGGCTTTGTCGATTCGATCGACTGGGGCTGGTTCTTCTTCTTCACCAAACCGATGTTCATCCTGCTGCACTGGCTGCATGGCCTGTTTGGCAACATGGGCTGGGCGATCATCGGCCTGACGGTCGTGATCAAGACGCTGGTCTTCCCGCTGGCGCGCAAGTCCTACATCTCGATGGCCAAGATGAAGGAGCTTCAGCCCGAGATGGAGGCGCTGAAGGCCCGCGTCGGCGACGACCGTACCAAGATGCAGTCCGAGATGATGGCGCTCTACAAGCGGGAAAAGGTCAACCCCGCCTCGGGCTGCCTGCCGATCCTGATCCAGATCCCGATCTTCTTCTCGCTCTACAAGGTGATCGTGGTCACGATCGAGTTGTACCACGAACCCTGGTTCGGCTGG
Organism: Pseudomonadota bacterium; assembly: GCA_046050045.1. Classification (GTDB taxonomy): domain Bacteria; phylum Pseudomonadota; class Alphaproteobacteria; order Rhodobacterales; family Rhodobacteraceae; genus JAOADN01. The sequence goes on from JBJOQI010000415.1 coordinate 426, forward strand.
ATCCGCGACCTGTCGGCCCCCGACCCCTCGTCGATCCTGAACCTCTTCGGGCTTCTGCCCTATGCGACGCCCGACGTCGGCAGCTTCCTGCACATCTTCTCGCTGGGCGTCCTGCCGATCATCCTGGGCATCTCGATGTGGTTCCAGCAGAAGCTGAACCCCGCGCCGACCGATGCGACGCAGGCCGCGATCTTTGCCTGGATGCCCTGGATCTTCATGTTCATGCTCGGCACCTTTGCCTCGGGCCTGATCGTCTACTGGATCGCAAACAACACGATCACCTTCATCCAGCAGTACACGATCATGTCGATGCACGGGAAACGCCCGGACTTGTTCGGCAATATCCGGCAAGGCTTCAACCGCAAGAAGCCGGCGGACCCAGCCGGAAAGAAGTGAGAGCCCCCGATGACCCTGCGGCTTGAACGGATCGAACGGCACCCGATCAAGTCGCACGGTCGGGAAAGCCTGCCCGCCGTCACCATGACGGCAGGCCAGCCCATGCCCTTCGACCGGCTCTGGGCCGTCGCGCATGAGGCCGCGCGCCTGCCGGACGGCGGTGGCTGGGCCCCATGCCCCAACTTCTCGATCGGGTCAAAGGCGCCGGGCCTGATGGGCATCAATGCCGCGCTGGACGAAGCTGCGCGCTGCGTGACCCTGACCCACCCCGACCGCCCTGCGCTGGCCTTCCGGCCCGACGACCCGGGGCAGCACCCGGCATTCCTCGACTGGGTGCGCCCGCTTTGCCCGCCCGACCGGGCCCAGCCCGCGCACGTCGTGACCCTGCCTGGCCGTGGTTACACCGACACTGACTATCCCTCGGTCTCGATCCTGAACCTCGCCTCGAACGCTGCGCTGTCGGCGGTGATTGGCACGGATCTGTCGCCACGCCGCTGGCGGTGCAATCTCTGGCTGTCGGGCGGCACGGCCTGGGAGGAAGACGGCTGGATCGGCAAGGCGCTGACCATCGGCGCGGTCACGCTCGAGATCGTGGAGCCGATCATCCGCTGCAAGGCCACCACCGCGAACCCCGAAACCGGCGTCATCGACGCCGACACGCTGACCGCCCTGCGCGCGACCCGGGGCGAGCAGTGGATGGGCGTCTATGCCCGTGTCATCGAGGGCGGCGCCCTGGCGACCGGCGACCTGGCGAGGCTGACATGACCACCATTCCTTTCCCTCTCGCCCCCGAACCCGAGGACGAGGCGCGCGAACGCGGCCGGCTGATGTTCGCGGCCGAGACCACCTTCGTCAAAGGCGTCGTGGCGATGGACGGCCTGCCGCCTGCCGACCGGGTCGAGGTCTGCTTTGCCGGCCGGTCGAACGTCGGAAAATCCAGTCTGATCAACGCACTGACCGGGCGCAAGAACCTTGCCCGCGCGTCGAACACGCCAGGCCGCACGCAGGAGATCAACTATTTCCTCGCGCAGGACCGCTATTTGGTCGACCTGCCCGGCTACGGCTTTGCCGAGGCCCCGGTAGCAACCGTGCAGAAGTGGCAGCGCCTGCTCAAGGCCTACCTCTCGGGCCGCCAGACGCTTCGCCGTGCCTTCGTGCTGGTCGACACGCGCCACGGCATCAAGGATGTCGACAACGAGATCATGACACTTCTTGACCGGTCCGCCGTGACCTTTCAGGTGGTGATGACCAAGGCCGACAAGGTCAGGGCCGCCGAGGTCGAGGCGATCCTTGCGCAGGTGCGTGCGGGGCTACAGAAACACCCCGCGGCCTACCCCGAGATTGTCGTGACCTCGTCCGAAAAGGGTGCGGGCATCGAAACCCTGCGCGCCATCATCGCGACGATGGACTAGGCACCCGTCTTTTCGCAGAAAAATCTCGGCCTAGACGTGCTGGCCCGCGTTCACCTGCACCTCGGTCCCGGTGACGTAGCCTGACGCATCAGAACACAGGAACCAGATCACGTCGGCGACCTCGGCAGGCTGGCCGAGCCGGCGCAGCGGCAGCCGCTCGACGATCCTTTCGGTGCCGGGCGACAGGATCGAGGTTTCGATCTCTCCCGGCGCTATGGCGTTGACGCGCACGCCAATCGGGCCAAAGTCATGCGCCATCTCTCGTGTCAGCGCCGCAAGTGCCGCCTTGGATGTCGCATAGGCCGCCCCCGCGAAGGGATGCACCCGGCTTCCCGCGATCGAGGTGACGTTCACAACGGCCCCTCTGGCTGCCGACAACTCGTCCTTCAACCCGCGCGCCAGCACGATGGGGGCAAAGAAGTTGACGTGGAAGACATGGCCCCAGGTGCGCAGGTCGGTCTCGATGCTATTCAGCCGCCCGCCACCGGGGCCCTTGGGCGAAATCCCGGCATTGTTGACCAGCGCATCCAGCCTGCCCCCCAGCTTGTCGCGGATCGTCTCGATCGCCTCGATCGTGCGGTTGGGGTCGGCAAGGTCGATCTGGATATGGTTCTCTTCGCCCCCCGGCCAAGGGCAGCGCGGGTCGAAGGGGTGGCGCGAGCAGGTCAGCACCCGCCAGCCCTCGCGCCCGAAGCGCTTGACCGTGGCGTGCCCGATCCCGCGCGAGGCACCGGTCAGCAGCAGGGTCTTGGGTGCGTCAGACATCGGCATCTCCTTCGCGGGGAACCCTAGAGTTTTTCCGGCAGGCGGCAAGGCGGACCTTTCCCTTGGCAGGGCCGGACACTGGCGCTAAAGGGGCGAAAGACCAAGGGGCCAAGGATGAAGAAGCAAGACATGGATCGTGACTGGATCGGAACCGCCCGGACCCTGTCCGAGGCGCTGCCCTACCTGCAGCGCTATTCGGGAGCTGTCGTCGTCATCAAGTTCGGCGGCAACGCGATGGGCGACGACGCGGCAATGGCCGAGTTTGCCCGCGACATCGTGCTGATCCAGCAGGTCGGGGTCTATCCCATCGTCGTGCACGGTGGCGGACCGATGATCAACGACCTGCTGAAGAAGCTTGGCATCGAATCGAAGTTCGTCCGCGGCAAGCGCGTCACCG
>JBJOQI010000416.1:0-4698 GCA_046050045.1 Pseudomonadota bacterium
GCTTGTAGTCGTACTTCGGGCCCGGCGCGGGGTTGCCGTTCGGCAGGTAGAGCCCGCAGAGCCGCAGCGGTGCCTTGCCGGTCACGGTGGCCTCGATCCAGCGGGCCTGTTCGTCGCTGTCGTCGCCCGGCAGGCCGCGCTGCACATCCTCGAGCGGGAGTTTCGACAGGATGGCGACGCCGTTGAACGACTTCTGCCCGTGGGTTTCGACGAAATATCCGCGATCCTCGAAGGTCTTGCGGGGGAAGGTCTCGTCCACCGACTTGATTTCCTGCAGCAGGACGACGTCGGGTGCAGCCTCGTCCAGCCATTCGGGCAGGGCGGTTTCGCGGGCCTTGATGCCGTTGATGTTGAAGGTCGCGATTTTCATGGGAACTCCGGCGCTGCGGCAGCCAGTAAACCCCAGCGCAAGGGCCGGGGCAACCCGTCAGGCCGAAAGGCGGTCGCAGCCCGGGCGCGCGGCGGCCAGCCAGAGGCCGTCGATCCGGTCGATGACCGCGGGCGAGAAGCGGTGCGCCTCGTCCCAGTAGCGGCCCGAGGCAACGTGGTAGCCTGCGGCAGCTTCGGCCGCGGCCGCGGTGGCGGCGAGCGCCGGGTCGAAGGGTGCCGGCCGGGCAATGCCAAGGGCCGAAAGCCGCGCACGGGGCGCGACAAGCCGCGAGGGCGCGTCCGACAGGTTGACCGCGGCGCATCCCCGTTGCGCGGCCATCACGACGAAGCGCGCCGACTTCGCCTCGAGCGAGCGCAGCGTGATGTCGTCGCGCAAGGGGTCAGGCGTGCCCGCGCCGTAGAAATGCGTGCGCCCGGACGCCGGGTAGACCATGTCGCAGCCGAACCACGCAAGCACCGAGGGGCGCAGCGCATGAAGCGCCCAGTAGGCTGCCGTGAAGGCCATGGTGCCGCCGCCCCAGACGAAGCCGCCGAGGGCGTTCATCGCCGGCACGAATTCCTCCTGGGTCACGATGCTCTGGCCCGGCCGCGCGGCCCTGGGCCGGCGTTCGGGGGCGAAGTCGAAGGGGTAGATCGCATGGGTCCAGTCGGGGCGGATCATATGCGCGTTGTTGATCGCGACGATATGGTCGAACGCACCGCGCGGCCAGGCTGCGGCCTGGACTGCCGAGGGGGCTGACCCAAGGATCAGAACTATGGTCATGCCGGCCCCCCGCATTGCCTCGAGGATCAATCGTAGGCCGCATTAACCTTTTGGCAACTGAGTGGCGGGCAAACGACCGCGGATCAGATCGAAAAGCTGGTCCCGCAGCCGCAGGATGAGGTGGCATTCGGGTTTTCGATCACGAAACGGGCACCGATCAGTTCCTCGGTGAAGTCGATCGTCGCGTTGGCCAGGAAGGGCAGCGAGACGGAATCGACCAGAACCCGCTGGCCGCCGCCTTCCAGCACCAGGTCGTCGGGCGCGGGATCGTCGAGCCGGATGTCATACTGGAAACCCGAACAGCCGCCGCCCTCGACCGCGACGCGCAGCGCGCGCGCCTCGCCGGTCGTGGCATTGATCGCGGCCAGCCGGGCGAAGGCGCGCGGCGTGACTTTCGGGGGAAGCGTCAGGTCCATGACCGGGAAACCTATGAATTCCTTGGCAGGGTCAATATATGACGCCGCAGGAGCCCCTACAAGCGATCCGCGCCCGATGACACTCGCCCCCTTCGCCTGTCACCCCGATGAAAGCCGCGGACGCCTGTTCCCCGAGGCGATGAGCACCTTCCGCTCGCCCTTCCAGCGCGACCGTGACCGGATCATCCATTCCTCGGCCTTCCGGCGGCTCAAGCACAAGACGCAGGTCTTCGTCGAGCACGAGGGCGATTACTTCCGCACCCGCCTGACCCATACGATCGAGGTGGCGCAGGTAGCGCGCACCATTGCGGGGGCCCTGAACCTGAACGTGGAACTGGCCGAGGCCGTGGCGCTGGCGCATGACCTGGGCCATCCGCCCTTTGGCCACACGGGCGAGGATGCGCTGGCCGAGCTGATGAAGCCCTACGGCGGCTTCGACCACAACGCGCAGGCGCTGCGGATCGTGACCGCGCTCGAACGCCACTACGCGGGCTTCGACGGGCTGAATCTGACCTGGGAGACGCTGGAAGGCATTGCCAAGCACAACGGCCCGGTGATCGGGCCGCACGCGAGCAGCTCGCATTCGGTCACCGATCCCGCCGACATGCCCTATGCCCTGGCCGAGGTGAACCGGGCCTTCGACCTTGAACTGCACACCCACGCCAGCGCCGAGGCGCAGGTGGCGGCGGTGGCCGATGACGTGGCCTACAACCACCACGACCTGCACGACGGTCTGCGGGCGGGCCTGTTCACCGAGGCCGACCTGATGGAGCTGCCCGTCACCGGGCCCTGCTTTGCCGAGGTCGACCGCCTCTACCCCGGTCTCGACCCCACCCGGCGGCGGCACGAGGCGCTGCGCCGCGTCTTCGGCGTGATGGTCGAGGACGTGATCCAGGTGGCCACCACGCGGCTTGCGACCAGCCAGCCGAAGTCGGCCCAGGCGATCCGCGAGATGGAGGGGCCGATCATCCGCTTCTCGAAGCCGCTGTTCCAGAACCTCAAGGCGATCAAGTCCTTCCTGTTCGCCCGGATGTACCGCGCGCCCTCGGTCATCGTCGAACGCAGGCGCGTGACGGCGATCATCAACGACCTCTTCCCGCTGTTCCTGCGCGACCCGTCGCTGCTGCCTGCGGAATGGGCGGGCGACGTGGCAAGGGCGGCGGACGAGACCGAACTGGCGCGTGTCGTTCTGGACTATGTCGCGGGCATGACCGACCGTTTCGCGATCCAGGAACACGCGCGGCTGTTCGGACGGGCGGACTGAACTCCGGTCCCTGCCTGCTTCTTCCTTGATCCAAATATCCCGGGGGTCCGGGGCGCGCAGCCCCGGTCCTGTCATTGACGGCTGCGCGCCGCTCTGGCATCCGGGGCAAAGACTGGAGAAACGGGACCATGAACCTTTTCAGCGATATCCGCACGCTTGTGATCGACAGTCTGGCCGCCATGACGGCGGCAGGCGAGCTGCCCCAGGGGCTCGACATCTCGGCCGTGGCGGTGGAACTGCCGCGCGACCCTGCGCATGGCGACATGGCGACCAATGCCGCGATGGTGCTGGCCAAGCCCGCGGGCCAGAACCCGCGCGCCATTGCCGAGGCGCTGGCAGCACGGCTGCGTGGCGATGCGCGCGTGGTCGCGGCGGATGTGGCCGGGCCGGGGTTCCTGAACCTGCGGCTGATCCCCTCGGTCTGGCAGGGCGTGGTGCGCGCCGCGCTGACCGAAGGAGTGGGCTACGGGCGGTCGCGGATGGGCGAGGGGCGCCGGGTCAATGTCGAGTTCGTCTCGGCCAATCCGACGGGGCCGATGCATGTGGGCCATACCCGTGGCGCGGTGTTCGGCGATGCGCTGGCGGCGCTCCTGTCCTTTGCCGGGCATGAGGTCACGCGGGAATACTACATCAACGACGGCGGCACACAGGTCGATGTGCTGGCGCGGTCGGCCTATGAGCGCTACCGCGAGGCGCATGGCCTGTCGCCCGAGATCGCCGAGGGGCTCTATCCCGGCGATTACCTGATCCCGGTCGGCGAGGCACTGAAGGCAAGGTATGGCGACAGCCTGCTGAACCAGCCCGAATCCGTCTGGCTGGACGATGTGCGGGAATTCGCGACATCGCGGATGATGGAGATGATCCGCGGCGATCTTGCGCTGCTCAACGTGCATATGGACGTGTTTTCATCCGAAAAGGCGATTGCTGCCTCGGGCGAGGTGGAAAAGGCTATCGAGACGCTGCGCGCGATGGGCCTGATCTACGAGGGCACGCTGGAACCGCCGAAGGGCGAGTTGCCCGACGACTGGGAGCCGCGGCAGCAGACCCTGTTCCGCTCGACTGACTTCGGCGATGACGTGGACCGCCCGGTGCAGAAGTCGGATGGCAGCTGGACCTATTTCGCGCCCGATATCGCCTATCACTGGAACAAGGTCAGCCGGGGTTTCGACCTGCTGATCGACGTGCTGGGCGCCGACCACGGCGGCTATGTGAAGCGGCTGAAGGCCGTGGTCTCGGCCCTGTCCGGCAACCGGGTGCCGCTCGAGGTGAAGCTGATCCAGCTGGTGAAGCTGTTCCGCAACGGCGAGCCCTTCAAGATGTCGAAGCGGGCCGGCACCTTTGTCACCCTGCGCGACGTGGTCGAACAGGCGGGCGCGGATGTGACGCGCTTCGTGATGCTGACGCGCAAGAACGACGCGGCGCTCGACTTCGACTTTGCCAAGGTGCTGGAACAGTCCAAGGACAATCCGGTCTGGTACGTGCAATACGCCCATGCCCGCGTCCGGTCGGTCCTGCGCCGGGCGGGCGACATGGGGATTGCCGCCGATGATGCCACGCTGGCGGGTGCCGACCTGACGAAACTGGCGCACGAGGCCGAGCTTGGCCTTGCCCGCAAGATCGCCGAATGGCCGCGCGTGATCGAGATTGCGGCCAAGGGACAAGAGCCGCATCGAATCGCCTTCTTCCTGTATGAAATCGCCTCGGATCTCCATGCCTTGTGGAACCGGGGGAACGATGACACATCCCTTCGCTTCATCCAGGAAGGCGATGTGGCGACCAGTCAGGCCAAAATCGCGCTGGCGCGGGCCACGGGCGTTGTCATTTCCGCGGGTCTTGGTATCCTTGGCGTGACCCCTGCAGAGGAA
>JBJOQI010000417.1:0-2614 GCA_046050045.1 Pseudomonadota bacterium
ACCGGACGCGGCGCCGAAATGTCGAGCACCAGGTCCACCCCGGACGGAACATCCGCGCGGAACCGGGCTTCGAGCTCGGCCTTCTGCTCGGGGCTGTCCGAGATTGCGGTGATGGCGACCCTGTCCGCCCTGACCGAGATCTTTGCGCGCGGCAGGGCTTCAAGTGCCTTCTGGCCAAAGGCCAGCGCATTGTCCCAGGTCGGCGGGATCGGATGGTCTGCAGTGTCGAGCATGTCGGTCACCGAGGTTCCGTCCGACAGCGCCTCGAGGTCGGCGATGAGCTCGGCCCTATCCGTTTTGGCCGGGACCAGCCCGATCAGCGAGATTCCATCGGAATTCCGCAGGATCTCGACCAGAAAGTCAGGGGATTTGAAGCTGTCGGGATCGTCGACCCCCATTCCGTCGATCACGCGCTCGGGGTCGACCACCTCTCCGGCGGCCGACAGCGCGCGAAAGCGCTGTGCCTCGGAGGGCGCGGTGCCGGTGATGATGACCTGCAGGCCGTCTGCCTGAACCTCGGCCCAGAGGTAGCCCGCGGTCAGAAGCGCGCTGCGGACCGCGCTGGTCGAGCGGCTTTCGATCGCGCTGGCGGCCCAGGTCGCGGCGGCGACCGAAATCAGCGCCGCAAGGGCGTAGGCACCTGCAACAAACAGGTTGTGGCTGAGTCTGAACTTCAATCGCAACGCCTTCATCCCGGCCGGACGTCCGGCGCAAGGTGGTGATTAGGCAGGAAGCCCCGCCTGTTCAATCAGAGTGCCGCGGCAACGGCAAGAAACAGCGCAGCGATCAGCCCGGCATCGCGGTTTGACCGGAAAAGCCGCATGCAGTTGTTCGGGTCCGAGGTGTCGAGGTGGCGCAGTTGCCACCAGAGATGCCAGCCGATTCCCCAGGGCGCGGCGAGGGCCAGGACCAGCTGCAGCGGCCCGGCCGTCGGCAGCAGGGCGGCCAGCGTGGCAGCGGTCAGCAGCACGACGGTTGTCACCAGGAAGACCCCGAGCCACTGGCCCGTCCGGTCGCCGAACAGCCGCGCCGTCGACCTTACCCCGATCAGGGCGTCGTCGTCCTTGTCCTGATGGGCATAGATCGTGTCGTAGAACAGCGTCCAGCTGATTCCGGCTGCATAGGCCAGAAGCGCGGGCAGGGCGATCGTTCCGGCATGCGCCGCATAGGCCAGCAGCGCGCCCCAGTTGAAGGCGAGGCCCAGGAAGACCTGTGGCCACCAGGTGAACCGCTTGGCAAAAGGGTAGACGCAGACGAGCGCCAGCGACCCGACCCCGAGCAGGATCGCGGGCCGGTTGTAGCTGAACAGGATCAGCGCGGCGAGTACCGCCTGCACGACCATCCAGACGGAGGCCTGCCGCGCCGTGACCTGACCCGAGGGGATCGGGCGCGACCTTGTGCGGGCGACCTGCGCGTCAAAGTCGCGGTCGGTAATGTCGTTCCAGGTGCAGCCCGCCCCGCGCATCAGGAACGCCCCGATGGCGCAGCCCGCTGCAATCCAGAGATCCCAGCGCCGCCAGCCGTCCTGCGCCGCGGCAAGGGCCAGGCCCCAGAAGCAGGGGATCAGCAGAAGCCAGGTCCCGATCGGGCGGTCGGCGCGCGACAGGCGCAGGTAGGGGCGCGACCATCGGGGGGCAAGGCGGTCGACCCAGTTTCCCTTCACCGCGTCCGCAACCTGACCGGTCACATCTGGCAATCGGTCGGCGCTGCTCATAGGTTCCGCTCATGTCTGAAGCCAGGGTCAGGTTGTTTGTAGATCACCCGCTCGGTCAGGGGCAATCGCTGCCCTTGACGGATGCGCAGGCGCATTACCTGTTCGGGGTGATGCGGCTGGTCGCGGGCGACGGGGTGCTGGTCTTCAACGGGCGGGACGGCGAGTGGCTTGCGCGGGTGGCCGAGGCCGGCAGGCGCAAGGGCCTGCTGGCCTGCGCGGCGCAGACGCGGGCGCAGGACATGCCGCCCGACCTGTGGCTTCTGTTCGCGCCGATCAAGAAGGCGCGGACCGACTTCATCGTGGAAAAGGCCGTGGAACTGGGTGTGCGGCGCATCCTGCCGGTGCAGACCGACTTCACCAATTCCGAACGCATCCGGCAGGACCGGCTTCAGGCCCATGCGGTCGAGGCGGCCGAGCAATGCGGCGCGACCTATGTGCCCGAGGTGGCTGACCTTGTGCCGCTGTCGCGGCTGCTGGCGGGGTGGGATACCGGTCGCGCCCTGTGGTTCGCCGACGAGGCGGCGGCGCATGGCGACGCCAGCGTCGGGTCGGGGAATGGCGCGGAAAATGGGCCTGCCGCCATCCTGATCGGGCCCGAAGGCGGGTTCTCGCCTGCCGAGCGGACGCGCCTGCGCGGCCTGCCCTTCGTTCACGGCCTGGCGCTTGGTCCGCGCATCCTGCGGGCCGATACGGCGGCTGTGGCCGCGCTGACGCTGTGGCAGGCGCGCTTCGGAGACTGGGCATGAGCTTCATCCGCCCGGACCTGGCCGATCGCCTGCGGCCTTGGCGCGAGGTCGGGGCTGCAATCCTTCTGGCGCTTCTGGGCGCATGGATCGCGTTGCGCGGCGGCTGGATCCTGTTCCTCCTCGGGCTGGCAATCTGGTCGGTGGCGGGCGGCTG
>JBJOQI010000418.1:0-2627 GCA_046050045.1 Pseudomonadota bacterium
TTGCCCGGGCCTGCAATTTGTCCCAGCTCGGGTCATTCGGCGCCGTCACCGCCCCGCTGTCGGTCGTGCCCTCGCAATAGCGGCACCACATCGCCGACAGCAGGATCAGCCCGTCGGGCACCACGCCCCGCGCCCGGTTGTCGCGGATCGAGGGGATGATGAACTTCGGCTGCCGGTTCGACCCGTCAAGGCAGAGCCTGCGGATCGTGTCGGCCACGTCGGGGTTGGAAAAGCGGTTCAGGATCAGCTGTTTGTAGTCATCCAGCCGCACCCCCGGCACCTCGGGCAGGATCGGCAGGATTTCGTCCGTCTCGATCCGGTCGAGGAAGGCGCGGATCGTCGGGTCCTGCATCGAGGCGTGGACCAGCTCGATGTCCTTCAGGCCGCCCGGATAGGCGATGATCGCGTGCCCGCCGTTCAGGATGCGGATCTTCATCGTCTCGAACCGGTCGACCTGATCGGTGAAGGTCACGCCGACCTTTTCCAGCGGCGGGCGCCCCGTGGGGAAGTTGTCCTCCATCACCCATTGCCGGAAAGGCTCGCAGGTCACGGGCCAGGCGTCGTCGACGCCCATCGCCGCCACCATCGCCCGCTCGCGGTCGCCCGTCGCGGGGGTGATCCGGTCCACCATGCTGTTCGGGAAGGCGACACTGTCGGCGATCCAGTCGGCAAAGCCCGGATCCGACAGCGCTGCCAGCCCCACCACGGCATCGCGGGTGACATGGCCGTTGTGCGGAACGTTGTCGCAGCACATGACGGTAAAGGGCGCAACACCCACCGCACGGCGCGCCTTCAGCGCAGCAATGATCGCGCCGAAGACGGTATCCGGCGCGCCGGGGTTGGCCGCGTCTTTCACGATGTCGGGATGCGCCGGGCTGAAGGTTCCGGTCTTGGGGTCGATGTAGTAGCCGCCCTCGGTCACCGTCAGGCTGACGATGCGGATTGCAGGGTCGCTCATCGCCGCGATCAGGCCCGCGTTCCCGGCCTCGACCGGGACAAAGCCGATCATCGCCCCCGTCACCCGCGCCGAATGCGCGCCGGGTTCCAGTTCGATCACCGTCGTCATCCAGTCCTGCGGCTCCAGCGCCGCGCGCATCCGCGCATCGCCCTCGCGCACGCCCGCACCGATGATCGCCCAGTCCTGCCCCTCGCCCATGGCGAACAGGTCGTCCAGATAGACAGCCATATGCGCCCGGTGAAAGTTGCCGCAACCGATATGCACGATCCCGGGCCTCAGCGCCGCGCGGTCGTAGCCCGGCCGCGCCACATTGGCCGGAAGGTTCGACAGGGTGGAATTCGACAGTTTCATCTCAGCTCATCCAGTTCCCGCCGTCGACGTTCAGCGTCTGCGCCGTCACATAGCGCGCCTCGTCCGAGGCAAGGAAGACGCAAGGCCCGGCAATGTCGTCGGGACGGCCCATCCGGCCCAATGGCACCGCCTCGCCCACTTCGCGCTTCTTCTGGCCCAGGGCCTTGCCCTCGTACTTGGCGAACTGGGCATCCACAACATCCCACATCGGCGTATCGATCACGCCCGGCGCGATGGCGTTCACCCGGATGTTGTCCCTGGCAAACTCCAGCGCCAGCGACTGCGTGACCGAGATCACCGCCGCCTTGGTCGAGCAGTAGATGACGATGTTCGGCTCGCCCCGCCGCCCCGCCTGCGACGAGAAGTTGATGATCGACCCGCCGCCGCGCCGCTTCATGCCGGGCACGACCGCCTGAATGGCAAAGATCGTGCCGCCGACGTTCACGTCGTACTGGCGGCGGTAATCCTCGACCGTCACCTTGTCGATCGAGGCCATGTTGAAGATGCCGGCGTTGTTCACCAGCACGTCGATGCCGCCCCAGGCCGCCTCGACTGCGGCGACGCCCGCGGCGATGGAGGCCAGATCGGTCACGTCCATCGTCACGGCCATGCCGTTCGGCCCCAGCGCCGCGGCAGTCTCGGCCGCCTCATGCGCCAGCCGGTCGGCCACGGCAACACGCGCGCCCTCGGCCACATAGGCCTCGCAGATCGCGCGCCCGATGCCGCGGGCACCGCCAGTGATCAGGGCCGTCTTTCCTGCAAGTCTCATATCGCCAGTCCGTCTGCGTCAAAGCGGTGGATCTTCCCGGCCGGGGCCAGCCGGACATGGTCGCCGTGATGCGCGTGCACCTCTCCCGGCGCGCGAACGGTCAGGGTGCCCAGCCCCTCGACCTCGACCTTCAGGAAGCTGTCGGACCCCAGATGCTCGGACAGGCCGACGACCCCGGTCCACGGCCCGTCGCCCACGGTGATGTGCTCGGGTCGGATGCCAATGGCGTGGGCATTGTGCTTGGCGGCCTCTGCCCCTTCGATGATGTTCATCTTGGGGCTGCCGATGAAGCCCGCGACAAAGCGGTTGCGCGGGTGGTTGTACAGTTCCAGCGGTGCGCCCACCTGCTCGATCCGGCCCGCGTTCAGCACGACGATCTTGTCGGCCATGGTCATCGCCTCGACCTGGTCGTGGGTCACGTAGATCATCGTGGTCTTCAGCGACTGGTGCAGCTCCGAAATCTCCTGCCGCATGCCCACCCGCAGCGCCGCATCGAGGTTCGAGAGCGGCTCGTCGAACAGGAAGACCTGCGGATCGCGGACAAGCGCC
>JBJOQI010000419.1:0-2915 GCA_046050045.1 Pseudomonadota bacterium
TCGTGAAGGCGGGCAAGGCCGTCTTCTGCGAAAAGCCCATCGACCTGTCGCTGGCGCGGGTGAAGGCCTGTCTTGGCGTGGTGCGCGCCCAGAAGGGCACGCTGATGGTCGGCTTCAACCGGCGCTTCGACCCGCACTTCGCCGCCGTCCGCGCCGAGATCGACAAGGGCACCATCGGCGACGTCGAGATGGTCACCATCACCTCGCGCGATCCGGGTGCGCCGCCGGTCGACTACATCAAGCGGTCGGGCGGGATCTTCCGCGATATGACGATCCATGACTTCGACATGGCGCGCTTTCTGCTGGGTGAGGAGATCACCGAGGTTGCCGCGATGGCCGCGGTTCTGGTGGACCCGGCCATTGGCAAGGCCGGAGACTTCGACAGCGTGCAGGTCATGCTGAAGACCGCCAGCGGCAAGCAGGCGATCATCTCGAACTCGCGCCGCGCGACCTATGGCTATGACCAGCGGATCGAGGTGCACGGATCCAAGGGCTCGGTTGCGGCGGAAAACCAGCGCCCGGTGTCGATCGAGGTCGCGAATGCGTCGGGCTACACCCGCCCGCCGCTGCACGACTTCTTCATGACCCGCTACACCGAGGCCTATGCCGCCGAGATCGCGGCCTTCATCGCGTCGGTGAACGGCAAGAAAGCCGCCGCGCCCTCGGGCGAGGACGGGCTGACGGCGCTGCTTCTGGCCGACTGCGCCGTGAAGTCGGTGGCCGAGGGCCGTACCGTCAGGGTCAGCGAACTGGCCTGAGCACAACGGCGGGCGCCGGTCGTCAGACGGCCGGCGCCTGCTCCATGAGATAGCGCTGCGACAAGGGAATCGCGGCCGCACCAAGCGCGCGGGCATGGGGGCCGACCGTGCCTTCGCGGATGTCGGGCGGGTCGATCCCGGCCAGATCGAGCCGCAGGAAGGCCTCGCGCGTGCGGCGGGTGATCTCGCTGCGGATGGCGGGCGGAACCCAGCCGTCGATCAGGACGGCCTCAAGCTCCAGCAGCGTCGTCGCCGACAGGATCGCATAGGCAAGCCCCTCGGCCGCGCTGTCCATCCAGGCGGACAGGACGCCGTCGCTGACCCGCCAGCTTTCGTGCTGTTCGAACAGGTGGGCCGAAGGCTCGCCCCGCGCTTCCATCGCATCGGCCAGCACCGACATCGAGGCCACGGTCAGCAGCCGCCGTGTCGCGCCGTCCGGCCCCGGCACCGGCATCGGGCCGACGCCGGCCGCATTGCCCGACCGTCCGGTGAACAGCTGGTTGCCCAGCACAAGGCCACCGCCGATGAAGTAGCCGAAGTAGAAATACAGGAAATCCTTTGGCCGCTCGCCTGTACCAAAGACCAGCTCGGCCCCGCAGGCGGCGGTCGCATCGTTCTGGATGGTGACGGGCAGGCCGGTGATCGCCTCTAGCTCGGCGGCGATGTCGCGGTGACGCCATTCGTCCATCTCGGCCTGGGGCGCGCCGATGGCGTTGACCCAGTTCCAGAGCTGGAAAGGCATCGCCACGCCCATGCCGCCCAGCCTTTCGCCCAGTTCCACCGGCAGGCGCGACAGGATCGCGGGCACCGCCTCGCGCACGAAGTCGGTCACCGCGCCGGGTGTCGGCCAGCGGTACATCTGGCGTTCGGTTCCCCGGACGCGACCGAGAAAGTCGATCAGCGTAAGGTCGGCCGAGCGCCGCCCGATCTTCAGCCCGAAGAAGAAGGCGCCATCGGGGTCGAGCGACATGGGCACCGAGGGCTGGCCGATCCGCCCGCGCACCGGCTCGCCCCGCATCAGCAGGCCCTCGCCTTCCAGCTGTCGCATGATGACCGTCATGGTCTGCGCCGAAAGGCCGGTCAGGCGCGCGATGTCGGACTTGGCCATCGGGCCGTGGCTGCGCAGCAGCGACAGGATCAGCCGTTCGTTCGAGGCCCGCATGCCCGACTGGTTCGTGCCGCGCGGCGCGGACCCCTCGGGAAGGGCCCGTTCGCTGCCGAAGCCGGGGCCGATGCGGTTCATCGGCCTTGCGCCCCCGCGCGGGCCGCGCGCATGGTCAGTTCTCTCCCGGCAGGACGACACCCTTGCGCAGGATGACGTTGCCATAGAGCGCGCTTTCCGAGGTCGCGACGATGGTGTGGGCCGCGCGGATGCGGGGGTAAAGCTCTTCGCCCGAGAGCGGCCGAACGGTGTAGCCGGGTGCCAGCCTGGCGCAGGCGGCATCGAAGCTGCGGTGATAGTCCGACGCCTGGCCCGGGTCGTTGTTCAGCGCGGCGCGGAAGATCGCTTCGGGGGTCGCCCGGTCCAGCGGCATGAGCTTCAGGATCGCCTCGACCAGCGGCAGGATGCCGTGACCATCGGCCCGCACAAGCCGCCGCGCGTGTTCCTGCGCGGGATAGTTGCCGTCGACCAGCGCAATCTCGTCGCCGTGGCCCATCGCCCGCAGCGTGTAAAGCAGATCCGGCCCCAGGATGGCTGGAATCCCGATCAGCATGGCACGGCCTCTGCCGTCACGGACATGGCGAACATCTCATCCTCCCTGTCGCCGGCGGGTTGGCCCCGCTCTGAGCGACTCGGGCAAGACTGCGCAGGGGCGAGCGGCCTGTCAATATTAAATCACATTGATTTATTTATCTTGACCGACTCGTTCGAATCGGTTTGTTTGATGCGGTCTGACGGGCAATGGCCCGCAGCATTCGGGTGTCGGGAAACATCCGCTTCACAGTTCCATGGGAGGACACTGACTTGAAAAAACTTCTCATCGGCACCGCCGCGCTCGCCCTTGCGTCGATCGCTTCGGGTGCTTCGGCCGCCGATCTGGCCTGCCTGATCACCAAGAACAACACCAACCCCTTCTTCGTGAAGATGAAGGAAGGTGCCGAGGCCGCCGCCACCGCTGCGGGCCTCGACTTCCAGGCCTATGCCGGTGAAAAGGA
>JBJOQI010000420.1:0-2632 GCA_046050045.1 Pseudomonadota bacterium
CCGACGTGATCCTGCAGCATGTCGAAGGCCACGACCTCGTCCACGCCCACGAGCGTGGTCAGAAACGACCGCTCGACCCTGAGCCCGAAGCCCGCAAGCGTCGTGACGGCGGCGTCGATGATCAGCCGCTCGGTATCGATGAGCGTTCCGTCGAGGTCGAAGATGACGGCGTCATAGGGGGGCATGGGCTGCTTTCCGGGTTCAGGCCTAAAGATCGGCGTCCGCGAGGACCTCTTCAAGGATGGGGGCGAGACGTTCCGCCCAGGCGCGCTGGTCGGCCTCGGTTCCGATCAGGTCGTTGCGGACCTCGATCAGCACGTTCGGGCGGCCGGTGGCCAGGGCGTGGCGGTCGATCGCGTCGCCGTCGAGATGGCCCGAATAGGGTTCGTTGTCGCCGATGCAGAGGCCGGGTTCGCGCCGCAGGCGGTCGATCAGGCGCAGGGCCAGCCGCGAATCGCGGTGCGAATGCAGCACGCCCACATGCCAGGGCCGGGGCGCACGACCGCGCAGGCAGGAGGTAAAGCTGTGCACGGCACAGATCACCGTGTCGGCGCGGCGCGCGGCAAGGCGGGCATAGGCGTCGTGATAGGGACGGTAGAGCGTGGCAAGCCGGTGCGCGACCGTGGTTTCGTCGGCATGGCGGTTGGCGGGAATGACCGAGCCGTCATAGAGCCGCATCACCAGGGTCGGGTCATCCTCGCCCCGGTTCGGGTCGATCACCAGGCGCGAGAAGCGCGTCAGGATCGCCGGGCCGTCCAGCAGGTCTGCCAGCCGCCGTGCCACCCCTGCGGCCCCCACGTCATAGGCGATGTGACGCTCCATGTCGGCCCCCGGCAGGCCAAGCGAGCCCCCTGCAATATCGGGCGGAACCCGGTTCGAGGCGTGGTCGCAGGTGACAAGCCAGCGCGAAGGGCGGCTTTCTCCGATGATTTCATAGGCGTCGGGTGGCATCGGGCAGTCATCTCTTGGTGGCTTTTGCTGCATATGCTTTCGCGTGGCCAAGCACCAGTTGCCCGCCGGGGTGAATTCCGCCATATAGGCCGCGGCCCACGACGACAGATGAAGCAAGAACAAGGAACGAGGCAGATGAGACGCCTTCGGAACGTGAAGATCGTGGCCACTCTCGGCCCATCGTCGAGCGACTATGCGACCATCCGCGCGCTGTTCGAGGCAGGAGCCGACGTGTTCCGCCTGAACATGAGCCACGGCGACCACGCCGCGCAGAAGGCGCGTTATGACATCATCCGCCAGATCGAGGTCGACACCGGCCGCCCGATCGCGGTGCTTGCGGACCTTCAGGGCCCGAAGCTGCGCGTGGGCACCTTCGCCCGGGGCGAAGAGGATCTGGCCGAGGGGCAGGCCTTCCGGCTGGACCTCGACCCGGCCGAGGGGGACGCGACGCGCGTCTGCCTGCCGCACAAGGAGATCTTCGCGGCGCTGGAGCCGGGATCCTCGCTGCTGGTCAATGACGGCAAGATCCGCCTCAAGGTGCAGGACTGCGGGCCGGACTATGCCAACTGCACGGTGACGACCGGCGGCACGATTTCCAACCGCAAGGGCGTGAACGTGCCCGACGTGGTGCTGCCGCTGGCGGCGCTGTCGGACAAGGACCGCAAGGACCTTGAATTTGCCTGCCAGCTGGGCGTGGACTGGCTGGCGCTGTCCTTCGTGCAGCGGGCCGAGGACGTGGTCGAGGCGCGGCATCTGGCCAAGGGGCGCGCGGCGATCCTGTCGAAGATCGAGAAGCCGGCGGCGGTGAAGGCCTTTGCCGAGATCCTCGATGCCTCGGACGGGATCATGGTGGCGCGGGGCGACCTGGGCGTGGAACTGCCGGTGCATTCGGTGCCGCCGATCCAGAAGCGGCTGGTGCGCCAGTGCCGCGCGGCGGCAAAGCCGGTGATCGTGGCGACGCAGATGCTCGAATCGATGATCGAAAGTCCGATGCCCACGCGGGCCGAGGTGTCGGACGTGGCCACCGCGATCTACGAGGGTGCGGATGCGGTGATGCTGTCGGCGGAATCGGCGGCCGGCCAGTACCCGATCGAGGCGGTGACCACGATGGACAACGTGGCCAAGTCGGTCGAGGGCGACCGCACCTACCGCGAGGTGATCGAGGCCAGCCGCTCGGTCGAGCGGCGCAGCGTCGCCGACGGGATCGTGGCGGCAGCGCGCGAGATCGCGGAAGCCACCGACATCAAGGCGATCTGCTGTTTCACCGAATCGGGCGCGACGGCCTATCTGGTGGCGCGCGAACGCCCGCGGGTGCCGATCATCGCGCTGACGACCGAGGTGGCGACGCTGCGCAAGCTCTGCCTGACCTGGGGCGTGCACAACGTGCTGACCGGGTCGGTCGACCGCTTCAAGGCGGCGGTGGTGGCGGCGGCCAAGGCCGCGCGCGACTATGGGTTCGCCACCGAGAAGGACCAGATCGTCGTCACGGCGGGCGTGCCCTTCAACGTGCAGGGCACGACGAACATCCTGCGCGTCGCCCCCTGCGACGAACGGTTGATCTATCGGACCGATCCCGAATAATCAGGGATCAGTGGTTCTGAACGGTAGCAGCCGTGCGCTTTGATGGTGACCTTATCCTGATTGTCGGCTTCTGCGTGGCCGTGATGGCCGTGCCGGCGAT
>JBJOQI010000421.1:0-3617 GCA_046050045.1 Pseudomonadota bacterium
TCGAATCACACCGCCGCCAGGGCCCCGAACTCGCCGTCTTTCCAGGGTTCGGCGGGCCTCTCACGTCGCAAACCGGCCACGACGCGGCGAAATGCAGAGAATTCTCGGGATTTCATGGGAACTCACCGCCGGGTGGCGTTTCATCTATATCTTGTGCGTCAATTCACGTTGGCGTCTAGCTGTGCGCCATTTCCCGCGCCACACCTCCACAATCCCTTGCTTTTCCCGCGGCCTCCCAACCAGTTCTGGTATCACCCGCCCTCAAATTCCTGTTGATTCCCGTGAAATCCCGTGTCATCCCTTTCCCACGGTTGAAGCGGAACAGCGAACTCAGGGGCACCAAGACCCCGGCTGAAAAAGAAGCGGCAGGTTTCATACAGGCTCCGCCTTCAACCGACCGAAGAGATCCGACACGCAAGCGAGCAGACATCCCCCCAGGTGGCAAGCGCAGTCGGACGAACCCAGTGATGGGACGAGGGCGGCGGATCGGGCAGTGGCAGCAGCCCGATCCGCCGTTGTCTTTCCGGCGGGTCGGAAACTGGGGGAGGGGCAGGTTTAAGGAGTAGCGGGCCAGTGGCGCGCAGGTTCAGAGGGTCTGATACGTTCAAGGTGGACGGCAAGGGTCGCGTCTCGATCCCCGCCGCCTTCCGGCGTGTCATCGAAGCCTCGGACCCCGACTGGCGCGAGGGCCTGAAACCCAACATCGTCATCGTCTACGGCGACGACCGGCAGGACTGGCTGGAAGTCTACACGATGACCGCCATCGACGAGATCGACCAGCAGATCGAGGACATGCAGCGCGGCTCGCCCGAGCGGCTCTGGCTCGAAGACCTCATGCACGGCAAGTCGGTCGAGACCCAGATCGACGACGACGGGCGGCTGGTTCTGCCGCAGAAGCTGCGCGAAAAGATCGGGCTCAAGGACGAGGCCTTCTTCATCTCGGCGGGCGACTACTTCAAGATCTGGCGCCCCGAGACCTACGCCGCCCGCGACGGCCGCCGCGCCGCCAGGCTGGCCGAGCAATACGACGACGACTTCGACCCGCGCAGCCTCCTGCCGGCCCGCTCAAGGGGGTGACGCATGGCCGCCGCCCTCCGCCCGGACCCCTCCGCCCCCCATGTTCCCGTCCTCATCGGCCCGATCCTCCGGGCCGTTTCGCCCGTTGCGGGCACTTGGGTTGACGGCACCTTCGGCGCGGGCGGCTATACCCGCGCGCTGCTCGACGCCGGGGCGGAAACGGTCATCGCCATCGACCGCGACCCGATGGTCTTCCGCATGGCCGAAGGCTGGGCCGCGCAGTACGGCGCGCGCCTGCGCCTTGTCGAAGGCACCTTCTCGGATCTCGACGCGCTCGCGGGCGGGCAGGTCGACGGCGTGGTGCTCGACCTCGGCGTGTCCTCGATGCAGCTCGACATCGCCGAACGCGGCTTTTCCTTCCAGAAGGATGGCCCGCTCGACATGCGCATGTCGGCCGATGGCGACACCGCCGCCGACATCGTCAACACCGCCTCCGAGACCGAGCTTGCCGACATCCTCTTCCACTACGGCGAGGAACGCGCCGCGCGCCGCATCGCCCGCGCCATCGTGCAGGCCCGCCTGGCGCAACCCTTTGAAACGACGCTCGATCTTGTCCGCGTCGTCGAACGTTGCCTGCCGCGCGCCAAGCCCGGCCAGAGCCACCCGGCGACCCGCACCTTCCAGGCGATCCGCATCGCGGTGAACGACGAATTCGGCCAGCTCGCGATGGGCCTGATGGCCGCCGAACGCGCGCTGACACCCGGCGGGCGGCTGGCCGTCGTCACCTTCCACTCGCTCGAGGACCGCATCGTCAAGCGCTTCCTGCAACTGCGCTCGGGCGCGGAAGGGCAGGGCAGCCGCCACGCCCCGGCCCGCGCGCAGGTCACCCCCGCCTTCACTGCCGTGTCAAAGGCCATCGCGCCCGATGCGACCGAACTTGCGGCCAACCCCCGCGCCCGTTCGGCCAAGCTGCGCCTTGCCACCCGCACCGCCGCGCCCGCCGCCGCTCTCGACCGCGCCACCCTCGGCCTGCCGCTGCCCGCGCTGAAAGGACACTGACCGATGCGCACGCTGATCTTCATCGTCACCTTCTTCGGCGTCATCGGGCTGGCCTTCTGGGCCTACCGCGAGAACTACCGCACCCAGGACGAACTGGCCCAGGTCCGCGCGCTGCGCACCGAAATCGGCCAGCTGCGCGAAAGCCTCTCGGTCCTGCGCGCCGAATGGGCCTATCTCAACCGCCCCGACCGCCTGCGCGAGCTGGCCGACATCAACTTCGACCGGCTCCAGCTTCTGCCGCTCGACCCCTCGCAATTCGCGGACGTCGAGCAGGTGATCTACCCGATGCCCGACACGCTTGACCTGGGCGAGCCGATCGACACCTCGGCCGCCCTCGACGCCGCTGCCGCCGAGGCCACGCCATGACCCGCACCCCGCTTCGCCCGCTCGCCCGCATCCTCGACGCCCGCGAAAAGGGCGAAAACCCAGACGCGATCGAACGCGAGAACATCCGCCTGCGCCACGAAACCATGCGCGAGCGCCTTCGCCTGATGTCCGAGGCGCGGCTGGTTCTGCTGGGGCTGTTCTTCCTTGTGGCCTTCAGCGCGGTCGGCGTCCGCATGGGCCAGCTTGCCGCGACCGAGCCGGTCGAGCCGCAATCCTCGACCCTCGGGGCTGCGATCCTCGCCCAGCGCGCCGACATCGTCGACCGCGAGGGCCGGATTCTGGCGACGAACCTCGTCACCCATGCGCTTTATGCCCAGCCATTGCAGATGGTCGACCCCGCCCGCGCCGCGAAGGGTCTGGCGATCATCTTCCCGGACCTCGACGCCGAAAAGCTTCTGGCCGACTTCACCGGCAAGAAGAAATTCATCTGGATCAAGAAGCGCATCTCGCCCGAACAGATGCAGCTCGTGCATGAAATCGGCGACCCCGGCCTGCTCTTCGGCCCGCGCGAGATGCGCCTTTACCCGAACGGCGCGCTGGCCGCCCATATCCTCGGCGGCGCGAGCTTTGGCCGCGAAGGCGTCGACTCGGCCGAGGTCATCGGCACCGCCGGCGTCGAAAAGGCCTTCGACGGCTGGCTGCGCGACCCTGCAAACGGCGGCGCGCCCCTGCAGCTTTCGGTCGACCTGTCGGTGCAGTCCGCGGTTGAGGATGTGCTCGCGGGCGGCATGAAGCTGCTCAACGCCAAGGGCGGCGCGGCGATCCTGATGGATGTCGCCACGGGCGAGATCGTGGCCATGGCCTCGCTGCCCGACTTCGACCCCAACACCCGGCCCGCCCCGCCCGTCACCGGCGACAAGTCCGACAGCCCGATCTTCAACCGCGCCGTTCAGGGGGTGTACGAGCTTGGCTCGACCTTCAAGATCTTCGCCATCGCGCAGGCGCTCGAACTGGGTCTGGTGAACCGCTCGACAATGGTGGACACGCGCGACCCCTTCGTCTTCGGCAAGCACAAGATCAACGACTTCCACGACTATGGCCCAGAGCTGTCGGTGAACGATGTCATCGTGAAGTCCTCCAACATCGGCACCGCGCATGTGGCGCTGATGGTGGGCAAGGACCGCCAGCAGGACTTCCTGCGCACGCTCGGCTTC
>JBJOQI010000422.1:0-5911 GCA_046050045.1 Pseudomonadota bacterium
GCCCGGCGGGCCGAGTCGGACGTCGCCCGGCTGTCGGCGAGCCTTGGAAGGTCCGGGGCGGCGCGCCTGCGTGTCGTCACCCTGCCGCTGCTGCGCGCCCCGCTTGGCTTTGCGGCGGGGCTGACCGCTGCCCTGTCGGCGGGCGACCTCGGGGTCATCGCGCTCTTTGCCGATCCGGCGCGCCCGACCCTGCCGCTCTATGTCCAGCAGCTGATGGGGGCCTACCGCATGCACGAGGCATCGGGCGCGGCGCTGGTCCTGCTGCTGATCGCCTTGTTCCTGTTCCTCCTGTTCGACCGATGGGGCCGCCATGCTGCAGTTTGACGACCTGTTGATCGCGCGCGGCAGCTTCACCCTGACCGCGGATTTCTCGCTGCCCGAGGGCGCGCGCTGTGCCCTTCTCGGCCCGTCCGGTGCCGGGAAGTCGAGCCTGCTGGGCGCGGTCGCCGGGTTTGTCGCGCCCGTGCGCGGCCGGGTGCTCTGGCAGGGGTCCGACATCACGCCACTTGCCCCGGCCAAGCGGCCCCTGTCGATCATCTTTCAGGACCACAACCTGTTTGCGCATCTGAGCGTCTTCCAGAATGTCGCGCTGGGCGTCTCGCCCGGCCTCAGGCTGTCGCAGGACGACCGGGCGCGTGTCGAGGAAACCCTGGCCCGCGTGGGTCTGGCAGGCTTCGGTCCCCGCCTGCCCGGAACGCTGTCGGGCGGCCAGCAGGGCCGGGTCGCGCTGGCCCGGATGCTGTTGCGCGCCCGCCCCATGCTGCTTCTGGACGAGGCCTTCGCCGCCCTCGGCCCGGCGCAGAGGGCCGAAATGCTCGATCTTGTGGCGGAGTTGCTCGACGCCACCGGGGCGACGCTCCTGATGGTCAGCCACAACCCGACCGACGCCCTGCGCCTCTGTCCGCTGACCGTGGCGGTGGGCGGCGGCCATGCCCTGCCGCCCCGGCCGACCGGGGACGTGCTGCGCGACCCGCCGCCCGAACTTGCCGCCTATCTGGGGCAATAGGGCCGCAGCGGCATTTTCCTGTTTCACTTTTCCCGCGACTCGCCTAGCGAATGCGCCGCAAGACCACATGAGCCGGTTTCCCCATGACGCCCGACAGCTACGCCATCGGCGATATCCACGGCCACCTCGACAAGCTGGCCGAGGCGCATGACCGGATTGCCGCCGACCGGCGGCGCAGCGGGTCGGACGCGCCGGTGATCCACGTGGGCGATCTTGTCGACCGCGGGCCCGACAGCAGCGGCGTGATCGACTTCCTGATCGCCGGTCAGGCCCGGGGCGAGCCCTGGATCGTGCTCAAGGGCAACCATGACCGGCTGTTCGGCGGGTTCCTGTCGGCCCCCGGCTGGCGCGACCCCGGCCTGCGCCCCGACCTGCACTGGTTCGATCCGCGCCTCGGCGGCGTGGCGACGCTGGCCTCTTACGGCGTGGCCGCCAGCCTTGGCGGCGACGACGCGGCGATCCGGGCCGAGGCGCTGGCCCGCGTGCCGCTGGCGCACCGGATATTCCTCGACCGGCTGCCGCTCCATCACCTGCGCGGCCAGGCGTTGTTCGTCCATGCGGGCGTGCGCCCCGGCGTCGACCTGCGCGACCAGACCGAGGACGACCTGGTCTGGATCCGCAAGGGCTTTCTGGACGACACCCGCGACCACGGCGCGCTGATCGTGCATGGCCATACCGCGATCGACCGGGCCACTCATCACGGGAACCGGCTGAACATCGACTCGGGCGCCGCCTATGGCGGTCCCCTGTCGGTTGTCCATGTCTCGGGCCGCGCCGCCTCGCTTGTGACCGACGCGGGCCGGGTGCCCCTGCCCGTGATGCCGCTGGCAGGCGCGGCCTGATGGCGCCGCCGCGGCCGCACAGCCCGCTGCGGCGGGCCGTCACGCTGCGGTCGCGCGCCGGGCTGGTCGCACATCGGGTCGCCGACCCGGTCTGGGCGCTGCCGGACCTGCGCATCGCCATCCTGTCCGACATGCACGTCTGCCGGCCCTGGTCCACCCTTGGCATGCTCGAGCTGCTGGTAGCCCAGGTCAACGACCTGTCCCCGGACCTGATCCTTCTGCCCGGCGACTTCATCGCCGACCGCAACCTGCCTGCCCGGTACGAACAGGCGACCGACATCGTCGCTGTCCTGTCGCACCTGCGCGCGCCCCTTGGCGTCGCGGCGGTGCTGGGCAACCACGACTGGTGGGACTGCCGCCTGTCGCGCCGGTCCGGCTTCACCCGCAACTCGGTCGCCGAGGCGCTGGGCACCTCGCCGATCCGGCTGTTGACGAACGAGGCCTGCGAAGTGCCGCATGGCGAGGGGTTCTGGCTGGTCGGCATCGACAGCCAGATGGGGCGCAAGGCCCAGAAGAAGCCGGGGTTCCATGACCCCGACAAGGCCTTTTCCACTGTGCCCGAGGGTGCGCCCGCGATCCTGATGGCACACGAGCCCGACTATTTCGCGGCGGGCGATGCCCGGGCCTTCCTGCAGATCAGCGGCCACACCCACGGCGGACAGGCAAACCTGGCCGGGTGGCGGCCGATGACCCCCTCTGTTCACGGGTCGCGCTACGCCTGGGGGCATGTCCGCGAGGGCGGGCGGCACCTGGTCGTGTCGGGGGGCGTCGGTTTCTCGGGTCTGCCGCTACGTCTTTTCCAGCCGCCCGAGATCACGCTGGTCACGGTGACGCGCGGGGCCTAGCCTTTCCCCCAGAGGGGGAGGGCCATCATGGACGACATCGTCATCCTGTCGGGCGCGCGCACGGCAGTCGGAACCTTTGGCGGAAGCCTTGCGGGCCTCGGCCCGATTGACGTGGCCACCGTCGCGATGCGCGCGGCGCTGGAGCGCGCCGGCGTCGAGGGCGGGCAGATCGGCCATGTGGTGATGGGCCACATCATCAACACCGAGCCGCGCGACATGTATCTGGCCCGTGTCGCCGCGATGCAGGCCGGCGTGCCCGAGGGCGCGCCTGCGATGAACGTCAACCGGCTTTGCGGGTCGGGCGCGCAGGCCATCGTTTCGGGCGCGCAGGCACTGATGCTGGGCGATGCCGACTTCGCGCTGGTGGGCGGGGCGGACTGCATGAGCCGCTCGCCCCACGCGCTGATGACCGCGCGCTTCGGGGCGCGGATGGGCGACACCAAGGCCGTGGACATGATGACCGGGGCGCTGACCTGCCCCTTCGGCACCGGGCACATGGGCGTGACGGCCGAGAACGTGGCGCGCGAGCACGGGATCTCGCGGCAGGATCAGGATGCCTTCGCGCTGGAAAGCCAGCGGCGCGCGGCGGCGGCGATAGCGGGCGGGCTGTTCCGGGACCAGATCGTCCCGGTCGAGGTGCCGTCCCGCAAGGGCCCGGTGATCTTCGACACCGACGAGCACCCGAAGGCGACAAGCTCCGAGGCGCTGGCCGGTCTGAAGCCTGCGTTCCAGAAGGACGGGACAGTCACGGCGGGCAACGCAAGCGGGATCAACGACGGCGCGGCGGCGCTGGTGATCGCGCGGGCCGGGGCGGCGGCGCAGGCAGGGCTGAAGGCCCGGGCGCGGATCACGGGCTATGCCCATGCCGGGGTCGATCCGAAGGTGATGGGGATCGGCCCGATCCCGGCGGTCCGGGCGCTCTGTGCGCGGACGGGGCTGGCGGTCGCGGACTTCGACGTGATCGAATCGAACGAGGCCTTTGCGGCGCAGGCCATCGCGGTCAGCCGGGCGCTGGGGTTCGACGCGGCCCGCGTGAACCCAGACGGCGGGGCCATCGCACTGGGCCACCCCGTTGGCGCGACGGGCGCGATCCTGACGGTGAAGGCGCTGCACCATCTGGAACGGACGGGCGGCCGACGCGCCCTTGTCACCATGTGCATCGGCGGCGGGCAGGGCATCGCGCTGGCGATCGAGCGGGTGTGAGGGATGCGAGGGGCGCTGCCCCTCGTCGTCGCGCCACGGGTCGCGCCGGCCCCCGGGATTTTTGCGCCAAGAAGAAGCGGCTAGTCCAGGGTGACCGAGACGGTTGCCCGGCGACCTGCGGCGTCGATGACGGATAGCTTGAGGCTGCCCTTGCGCGTCAGGGGCAGCGTGGTCTCGCGGGCGCGGTCGGCGATGGCAAGCGGCGCGCCGTCGGCAAGCCAGGTGAAGGGCGGCGTGCCGCGCGCAACCTTGACGGTCAGCGGGCCGTCGAGCGCGATCTCGGCCCCGTCGGGGGGGAAGCTGACCTCGGGCGCGTCGGGCGCGGTGTCGGACAGCGCCGCGTCGCGGGGGCGGAAGCGCTGCAGGGGCTGCGGCAGGCGCGCGTTGGGCAGCATCAGTGTCGCAGGCGGGGGCGGCGGCAGCTTGTCGACCTGCGGCTTCAGCCGCGCGAAGACCTCGAACAGGACGGGTGCCGCAAGCTCTCCGCCAAAGGCGCCGGGGACCGACGACCCATCGGCCCGGCCCATCCAGACCCCGACCACATGCGCCCCGTCGAAGCCCACGGCCCAGGCGTCGCGGTGGCCGTAGCTGGTGCCGGTCTTGTAGGCGAGGCCAAGGCGCGGCGCATTGGGCGGCGGCGCGATGCCCGTAAGGATGTCGCCCACCATCCATGCGGCCTCGGGTGACATCAGGGCCTGCGGCAGCGCCTCGCCCGGTCCGGTGACCGACAGGCGGACGGGCTGCCCGAGACGGGCCAACGCGGCATAGGCCTGCACCAGGTCCTGCAGCGTGATGCCCGCCCCGCCCAAGGCCACTGCAAGGCCGGGCTGGCCGCCGGGAAGCTCGACCCGTGCCCCGGTGCGGGCCAGGGCTGTCAGCAGGCGCGCGGGGCCCAGCGCCTCGGTCAGCGCGACGACGGGGATGTTCAGCGACATCTGCAACGCCTGCCGGACCGAGACGGTGCCGCGGAAGGCGCGGTCGAAGTTCTGCGGGCGATAGGTGCCAAAGGCGGTGGGGCGGTCCTCGACCAGCGTCTCGGGGTGGGCGAGGCCGTCGTCGAAGGCAAGACCGTAGACAAAGGGCTTGAGCGTGGACCCGGGAGAGCGCAGCGCGCGCGTCATGTCGACGAAGCCCGCGCGGCGGTCGTCGGTCCAGTCGGGCGAGCCGACGGTGGCCAGGATCTCGCCCGTCCGGTGGTCGGCCACGAGGATGGCGAGCGACAGCCGGTCGCCCGCGCGGGGCGCGGTAGTGGCGGCGAGGGTTTCGAGACTGCGCTGCAGGCCCGCGTCGAGCGTGGTCAGGTGACGCCCCGTCAGCGGTGCCTCGGTGCGCAGACGTTGGGCAAGATGCGGGGCGAGCGCGGGGAAATCGCGGCGGGTGGCGGGAACGGGTTCGGTTTCGGCGGCACGGGCCTTGTCCGGGTCGATCAGGCCCTGGCGGACCATGCGGGCAAGGACGCGGTTGCGCGCGGCTTCGGCCACAAGGGCAAAGCGGTCGGGGCGGCGGGCTTCGGGCGATTGCGGCAGCGCCACCAGAAGCGCGGCCTCGGCGGGCGTCAGACGGCGGGGCTCCTTGCCGAACCAGGTCAGCGCGGCGGCGCGGATGCCTTCGACATTGCCGCCATAGGGCGCAAGGCGCAGGTAGAGGCCAAGGATGTCGTCCTTCGACATTCGCCGTTCGAGGGCAAGCGCCACACGGATCTGGCGGAGCTTGCCCGCGACCCTGCCGGTGCCGCTGTTTTCCAGCAGGCGCGCGACCTGCATGGTCAGGGTCGACCCCCCCGAGACCACGCGGCCATACCAGATCGCCTGCGCCCCGGCGCGGGCGAAGGCGCGCAGGTCGACCCCGTGGTGGTCGCGGAAGCGGCGGTCCTCGTAGGCGATCAGCATGTCGACAAAACCCGCATCCACCGCCCCGGGGTCGAGCCGCCAGCGGCCGTCGGCCACGGTGAAGGCGCGCAGAAGCGTGCCGTCACGGGCCTGCACCTCGGTCCCGGTCGCGATGGCGAGGGGCGG
>JBJOQI010000423.1:0-5353 GCA_046050045.1 Pseudomonadota bacterium
ACGAGATCAGGCTTGAATGCCGAAACCCCGACTTCGTGCCGAAGAACCGTGCCTGGTTGCCGATGGGCATCTACCTGCGTCTGCGTGACGGAACGACCGTCGAACTGCCCTCGCCGGATCAGGGCGTGCGCCCTGCCCCGCCGCGCCCTGCCCCGGACTGGGCCGGGTTGCGGCTGATCCCGCAGCCAACCGCCTGGACACCCGCCCCCGGCAGCCTGACGGTCGGCTTGCTGCGCTGCGGGCACGAGGCCTTTGCGGCGGCCGATGCGCTGGGGCAGCGGATGGGTCTTGGCGCACTGACGGGTTCGGGGGGTAGTCCCGTCACGATCAAGGACGACCCCGCCCTGCCCGCAGAGGGCTACCGGCTGACGATCCAACCCGATTCCTTGTCAGTCGATGCCGCCGACCGCGCCGGCGTCTTCAACGCGGCGGTCACGCTTCTGACCCTGCGCGCCACGCACGACGGTGCCCTGCCCTGCGGCGTGATCGAGGACCATCCGCGCTTTCACTGGCGCGGACAGCACATGGACTGCGCGCGGCATTTCGTGCAACCCGAGACGCTGGAGCGCCTGCTCGACCTGATGGCGCTGCTGAAGATGAACCGCTTCCACTGGCACTTCTCCGACGACGAGGCCTTCCGGCTGGAGGTCGAGACCGCCCCCTCGCTCTGGCAGAAGACGGCCTTCCGGGGCGAGGGGCTGCCGATTCCGGGCCTGTTCGGCGGTGGCGTCCGCGCCGGGGGCAGCTATTCGAAGGATTTCGCGCGCCACCTTGTCGCCCGGGGTCGCGCGCTGAACATCGAAATCCTGCCCGAGGTCGAGCTACCGGCCCATGCCTATGCGCTGAATGCCGTGCTTCCCGGACTGCGCGACCCCGGCGACAACGGGTCCGAGGTCAGCATCCAGGGTTACGAGTCCAATGCGATCAACCCTGCGATGCCTGCGACATGGAATCTTGTCCTGCCGCTCTTGCACGAGGTCGCGGAGTTGTTTCCGATCGGGATGGTTCACCTCGGTTGCGACGAACTGCCGCCCGACACCTGGGCAGGCTCTCCCCGCGTGGCAGAACTGATGGCCCGCGAGGGACTTGCGACCCGGGACGACGTGCAGGGCTGGATGATGGAACGCGTGGCCGCAGACCTTGAGTGCCGTGGAATACGTTCGGCCGCATGGGAAGAGGCGGCCAAGGGGGCGAACGGCGGCGTCGGTCACGCCGCGCTGCTGTTTTCCTGGACGGGTCAAGGCCCGGGGATCGAGGCCGCGCGGCGCGGATATGACATCGTGATGTGCCCGGCGCAGCACCTCTATCTCGACATGGCGCATGGCAGCGACCCGGATGACTGGGGTGCGACCTGGGCCGCGACGGTTGATCTAGGCGATACGGTGAACTGGCAGGTCGTCCCTGAAGGCGCCGAGGACGTGGCAGGGCGCATCATGGGTGTTCAGGGAACCTTCTGGGGCGAGTTCACGACCGATGACAGCCAGATCGAACCGATGCTGGCGCCCCGGATCCTTGGCGTTTCCCAGATGGGCTGGGGCGCGGACCGACAGATCAAGGGTCCGCAGTTGCGTGCCATTGCCGCGCACTACGGTGCGGTTTTCGACCGGGCGCAATGGAACTGGCATCGCGGCGCCTGAGCGGCACATTCGCGCGAAAGGCGAAAACCCTTCGCTTGTCTTCGCCTGCGTTCGCCGCGCTGCAGCGGCGCAACGGGCGGGTCAGCAAGCCTGCCCCATCTCATTCCAAAGCGCTGTGAAAAGCGTTGACAGACGGCCAAACGAGGCATACCGATGTATTCGAAACGTTTTGAATCGCATTAATCCGCCTGAAGCGGAGACGCGGCGTTTCATACTGGGAGAGTCGGCCGGACAGTTCCGGCCTGTCGTTTTGGGAGGACTACCATGAAGCACATGACCCGTTTCGGGCTGGCTGCCGCTATGGCGTCGGGCATCAGCGCGCTCGCCACCTCGGCCGTTCTGGCTGACGAAATCACCTATGTCTCGGGCGCCGTCGGCGCGGCCGTTGACAACTTTGCGGCGCTCGTCAAGCCGTGGGAAGAAGCCACCGGCCACAAGGTCACGATGGTTCCGATGCCCGCATCGACCACCGACCAGTTCGGCCAGTACCGCCTGTGGCTTGCCGCCGGCAACCCCGACGTCGACCTCTACCAGACCGACGTGATCTGGGCTCCGCAGCTCGCCGACCACTTCGTCGACCTGACCGAGGCCGCCAAGGATCTCGCGCCGACGCACTTCCCGTCGATCATCGAATCGCAGACCGTGAACGGCGCGCTTGTTGCCCTTCCGATCTTCACCGACGCCCCGGCGCTCTACTACCGCAAGGACCTGCTCGAGAAGTACGGCGTTGCGGTTCCCAAGACCTGGGCCGAGCTGGCGGCTGCCGCGCAGACCATCCAGGACGGCGAGCGCGCTGCCGGCATGGCCGACTTCCACGGCTTCGTCTGGCAGGGCAATGCCTATGAAGGCCTGACCTGCGACGCGCTCGAGTGGGTGAAGTCCTTCGGCGGCGGCCAGATCGTCGAGCCCG
Organism: Pseudomonadota bacterium; assembly: GCA_046050045.1. Lineage (GTDB taxonomy): Bacteria > Pseudomonadota > Alphaproteobacteria > Rhodobacterales > Rhodobacteraceae > JAOADN01. The sequence continues at coordinate 2,548 of JBJOQI010000423.1, forward strand.
ATGGAACGATCTCGATCAACAACCCGAACGCCGTTGCGGCGCTCGAGGCTGCGAAGTCCTGGGTTGGCACGATCTCGCCGGCCGGCGTCCTTGCCTACCAGGAAGAAGAAGCCCGCGGCGTCTGGCAGACCGGCAATGCGGCCTTCATGCGCAACTGGCCCTATGCCTATGGTCTTGGCAATGGCGACGACTCGGCCGTGAAGGGCCTGTTCGACGTCACCACCCTGCCCGTCGGCGGCGAAGGCAACAGCTCGGCCGCAACCCTCGGCGGCTGGAACGTCGCTGTCTCGAAGTACTCGACCAAGCAGGAAGCCGCGATCTCGCTGGCCATGTATCTTGCCGGGCCGGATGCGCAGAAGCAGCGCGCGCTGAATGAATCGAACCTGCCGACGATCATCTCGCTCTATGATGACGCCGACATCGCTGCCCAGCAGCCGATCATCCCGCGCTGGAAGGAAGTCTTCCTGAACGCCGTTCCGCGCCCCTCGGCGCCGACCAAGTCGAAGTACAACGAGGTTTCGGCCAAGTTCTGGACCGCCGTGCACAACACCCTTTCGGGCAATGGCACCGCGGCCGAGAACCTCGAGATCCTCGAAGTCGAACTGACCGACATCAAGGGCGACGGCTGGAAGTAATCCGGCCTTCGACCGACGACCCTGACGAGACGGCAGGCGGAGCGATCCGCCTGCCGCATCCGATAGTCTCGCAGCCTTGCGCTGCCTTGGGGGAGAGACCGTGATGTCCGTCACATCCACGGCTGGTCCGGATCCGAAGGGACCGGCCAGAACTGCAACCAGGGAAGTTTCCCTTCAGCAGCAACGCCAGCGCGCCGCCTTCTGGTTCCTAGCGCCGATGATTGCAGCACTGTTTTTTGTCGCCGCTTGGCCGCTTCTGCGCACCATCTGGTTTTCACTGACAGATACAACACTTTCAAACCTTTACGGCGGGTCCTTCATCGGATTTGACAACTACCTGTCGATCCGCACGCTGGACTCTGGCCGAACGATCTTCCGGGGAACTCTTGTCGACCCGACCTGGTGGAACGCGGTCTGGAATACGGTGCGCTTCGCTGTGGTCTCGGTCATGTTCGAGACCGTGCTCGGCCTGATCGTGGCGCTTGTCCTGAACGCCGAGTTCAAGGGGCGCGGCATCGTCCGGGCCGCCATTCTGATCCCCTGGGCCATCCCGACGATTGTGTCGGCGAAGATGTGGTCCTGGATGCTGAACGACCAGTTCGGCATCATCAACGACATCATGCTGAAGCTCGGCCTGATCGAGCAGAAGATCGCCTGGACGGCCAGCACCGACACCGCCATGTACGCGGTGCTTGCGGTGGACGTCTGGAAGACGACGCCGTTCATGGCGCTGCTGATCCTCGCAGGTCTGCAGATGGTGCCGCGCGATATCTACGAGGCGGCGAAACTCGACGGGATCAATCCGGTCAAGGTGTTCTTCAAGATCACCCTGCCGCTGATCCGACCGGCGCTGATGGTGGCCGTGATCTTCCGGATGCTCGACGCCCTTCGGATCTTCGACCTCGTCTACGTGCTGACGCCCAACTCGGCCGCCACCAAGACGATGTCCGTCATCAGCCGCGAGAACATGATCGACTTCGACAAGTTCGCCTATGGCGCGGCGCAATCGACGCTTCTGTTCGCGATCCTTGCGGTTTTCGTGTCGCTCTACATCTGGCTCGGCAAGGTCGACCTGTCTGGGGAGGGCCAGAAATGAACGCGCAGAAACTTGCAGGCCAGATCGCCTTCTATGCGCTTGTCGTGGTGATCTGCGTCTTTTCGGTGTTCCCCTTCTACTACGCGATCATCACCAGCTTCGCGACCGGGACCCGGATCTTCGAGGTCAACTACTTCCCGCGCGTCATCGAGTGGACGAACTACGAGGCCGTGCTGAACGGGCGGAACTTCATCCGGTCGATCGGAAACTCGATCTTCATCGCATCGCTGACCGTAGGCTTTGCGCTCTTCCTCGCAGTTACGGCGTCCTATGCCCTGGCGCGGGTGCGGTTCCGGGGGCGCGGGCTTCTGCTGATGACGATCCTCGCGGTGTCGATGTTCCCGCAGATCGCCGTGCTGGCGGGCCTGTTCGAGCTGGTGCGCTTCCTGGGCATCTTCAACACGCCCTGGGCGATGATCCTGTCCTACACGATCTTCACCCTGCCCTTCACGGTCTGGATCCTGACCACCTTCATGCGCGACCTTCCGGTCGAGATCGAAGAGGCGGCGATCGTGGACGGGGCAAGCCCCTGGGTCATCATCACCAAGGTGTTCATGCCGCTTCTGTGGCCAGCCTTGGTGACAACCGGTCTTCTGGCCTTCATCGGCGCGTGGAACGAGTTTCTCTTCGCGCTGACCTTCACCTCTTCCGAGACGACGCGAACCATTCCGGTGGCCATCGGCCTTCTGTCGGGCGCGTCGCAGCAGGAAATTCCGTGGGGCCCGATCATGGCGGCCTCGGTCATCGTGACCGTGCCTCTGATCGTCCTCGTTCTCATCTTCCAACGCAAGATCGTGGCGGGTCTGACCGCCGGCGGCGTGAAGGGCTGATACATCATGGCTAAGATCGAACTGAAGAACGTCACCAAGGCCTACGGCGCCGTGCAGGTGATCAAGGGCATCGACCTGACCATCAACAAGGGCGAGTTCATGGTCTTCGTCGGCCCCTCGGGCTGCGGCAAGTCCACGCTCCTGCGCCTGATCTCGGGGCTCGAAGACATCACAACGGGCGACATGCTGTTTGACGGCGACCGCGTGAACAACGTGATCCCGTCCAAGCGCGGCATCGCGATGGT
>JBJOQI010000424.1:0-2836 GCA_046050045.1 Pseudomonadota bacterium
ATAGTTGTTGTCGATCGTCGGATACTTGACCTTCAGAAGATGGATCAGCGCGGCCTGATCGAGCGGCATCTTCTTTTTCTTGGCGACCATCGCGAAGATCTTCAGGAAGTTTTCCTGGTTCGGGCCGTCGATCTTGATCTTGAAGAAGATCCGGCGAAGGGCGGCTTTGTCGAAGATCTCGTTCGGGTGGAAGTTGGTCGAGAAGATCACCAGCGTGTCGAACGGCACTTCGAACTTTTCGCCCGATTGCAGGGCCAGGATGTCCTTGGATTCCTCCAGGGGAACGATCCAGCGGTTGACGATCTTCTGCGGCGGTTCGGCCTGACGGCCAAGGTCGTCGATGATGAAGACGCCGCCCGTGGCCTTGAGCTGCAGCGACGCCGTATAGGTCCGCGCCGTCGGGTTGTAGGTCAGGTCCAGCATGTCGAGCGACAGTTCACCGCCCGTGATCACCGTCGGACGCTCGCACAGCACATAGCGGTTGTCGAAACGGTTGCCCGACTTGCGCAGGCTGTTCGGGTCATCGACCGAGGCTTCGGCCGCCGAATGCACGATCGGGTCGTAGACCGTGATGATCTGGCCGGAATATTCGATGGCGCGCGGGATGTAGATCTTGTCGCCGATCGCGTCGCGGATCCCGTTCGAGATCGAGGACTTGCCGTTTCCGGGCGGCCCGTACATCAGGATGGACCGCCCCGAGCCCACTGCCGGGCCAAGATGATCCAGAAGCTCGTTCGGCAGGATCAGGTGGCCCATCGCACCTGTCAGACGCTCGCGCGACATCGTGATGTTGCGGATCGACTGGCGCTTGACCTGGTCGCGGTAGACCTCGAGCGGAACGGGAACCGCGCCGTAGTATTCCGACTGGCTCAGCGCATCGAGCGCGCGCGCCTTGCCGGCGTCGGCCAGTTGATAGCCCATTTCGCCGCCCGAGTTCGCATGCAGCGTGCCCGTCGCCTCCAGCAGGCGCTGCCCGCGGGCAAGGTCGATCAGTTCCTGGGTGGCATTGATCGGCAGGCACATGATCCGGCTGACGTCCGACACCATCTCGAGGTTCATGCGGAACATGGTCTTCAGCAGCAGATCGCGCAGCATGACGATCGAAATGCCTGTATCGGCAAGGGTTTTCGGCGGCGCCGGGGCAAGAACGTTCGAGACCTGCATGTTCACCGGAATTGTCCTTTTTCTCTTCGCAATTCTGCTCAGGTTCTGCGGTTTATTCGCATCCACCGGCCCGGAATGTTTCCGGAACGGGATTCACGCAGGCAAAATGCCCGGCTATTGTGGCCGAAAAATGGAAGAATAGGGGGCAGGACTTTGATCGTCAGACCAACACAGCTGAACCGGGCGGCCCTGATCGCGCTCGTCGGCATCGTCCTGGCCGTGCTGCCCTTCCTCAAGGGCGGGTTCTACATCGGCAAGCACGAGGGCGATACGCTCCACCTGGCCGAGCTTGTCCTGCGCATGGCGGGCGGAGAGATCCCGCACCTCGACATGATGACGCCGATCGGCATTCTGGCGATTGCCCCGCTCGCGGTCTTCGTCAAGGCGGGCCTCGGCCTTGGCCATGCGATCTTCGCGGCGCAGGCGCTGGTGGCGCTGGTCCTGTTACTGCCTGCGCTGCGGTCGGCGGGAAGCCGGTTCCAGGGATGGTGGGCGCATGGCTATGCGGCCTACATCATCGTCCTTTGCCTTGCGCTCGTGCATGGCGAGGCGGAACGTTCGGTCTCGATCTCGATGCACTACAACCGCTGGGCCTGGGCGGTGGCCTACATCATCCTGCCGCTGGCGCTGATCGCCCCCGCGACGGCTCAGCGGCGGCGACCCTTGCTCGACGGTGCGCTGATCGGCGCTGGCATGGCCTGCATCGCGCTGCTGAAGGTAACCTATTTCGTCGCCCTCGCCCCGGCGGTGCTGCTGGCCCTTCTGGCCCGGCGCGAATGGGCGGGTCTGGTCATGGCCCTTCTGGCGGGTCTTGCGGTGGCCGGGGCCGTCACGCTTTACACCGGCACGACCTTCTGGCTGGCCTATCTGGCCGACCTGATGACCGTCTCGCAGTCCGACATCCGGCCCGCGCCTGGCGAGCCCTTGTCGGTCGTCATCGCCTCGCCGCAGAACATGGGCGCGTCGCTGGCGCTTGTCGCAACGGTGATCCTGCTGCGCCAGTCCGGCCGGATGGTCGAGGGGATGGCGATGCTGTTCCTGATGCCGGGCCTGTTCTACATCACCTACCAGAACTACGGGAACGACCCGCAGTGGCTGATCCTGCTGGCGATGTTCGCGGTCCTGCTGCGCCCCGAGGCAGGTCTCCGCAACGGGCTTGGCTGGGACATGCGCCATGCGCTTGGCGTCATCGCGCTTCTGGCCTTTGCCTTTGCTGCGCCCTCGGCGATCAATCTGGTCTATTCGCCCTTCCGGCATCTTGCGACAGACGAAACCGACACCGTCCCCCTGCTGCCCCGACTGGCGGCGCATGACGACATCCGCACGCTGGCCTACCGGATCTACCGGGTCGATCAGGAACTGGCACAGGACGGGCCGGGCACGCCCTATGCCGCCTACCGCGAGATTGCCGACCGCCAGAACGTGGCCGAACTGAACGGCCAGGTGCTGCCGGAATGCGTCTTCCGCACCGGCCTTGCCGCCTATTTCGAGCTTGCGGCCGACGATCTGGAACAGGCCGGCTTCGGTGGCAAGGCGATCCTCGGCACCGACCTCTATTCGCTCTACTGGGCCTTTGGCGACTTCCGGACGGTCAAGGGCTCGGCCCCCTGGTACTACGGCGGGCTGTCAGGCGCGTCGAATGCCGACTACCTTGTCGTGCCGACCTGCGCGC
>JBJOQI010000425.1:0-2607 GCA_046050045.1 Pseudomonadota bacterium
GACGGCACGTCGTCCGACGGCCCGAGCGGCGAGTAGTGGTCGCGGGCGGCATCGGCCACGGATTGCGGCAGCCCCGCCTCCATCGCGTAGTAGCGGCCCATCACGCCCTGCAATTCCGGGAATTCGCCGACCATGCCCGACCGCAGGTCGAGCTTGGCGGTTTCCGCCGCCTTCTGCGCCTGTTCGGCATCGGCCCCGACCAGGGGCGCGATCTCGCGCGCCAGTGCGGCGATGCGGTCGATGCGGTCAGCCTGCGAGCCGAGTTTCGCGTGGAAGGTCACGGCCTTCAGCCCTTCGGCCCAGGCCGCCATCCCCGCCTTCGCCTCGCGCAGGTCGTTTTCCCAGAAGAACTTCGCGTCCGACAGGCGGGCGGCCAGCACCTTCTGGTTGCCCTTCAGGATCGTCACGCCGTTGTCGGCGGTCTCGCGGTTCGAGACCGTGATGAAGCGTTCGATCCGGCCCGTCTTCGGATTGCGGACCGAGAAGAACTTCTGGTGTTCCTTCATCGAGGTTTGCAGCACCTCGGGCGGGACGCCGAGGAATTGCTCGCCGATCGTGCCCATCAGCACCACGGGCCATTCGACGAGCCCCGCGACCTCGGTCAGCAGGCCCTTGTCCTCGACCACCTCAAGCCCGGCGGCAAAGGCCGCGTTGGTGGCGTCGGCCCAGATGTGGGCAGCGCGTTCGTCCTGATCCAGAACGACGAACTGCTTCTTCAGCTTGGCCGCATAATCATCGAAGGACGAGACAGTGAAGCGCCCCATCCCCATGAAGCGGTGGCCTTCGGTGGTATTGCCGGCGGCGATCCCCTCGACCGCCATCGGCACGACCTCGGCCCCGGCCTCGTCGGTCAGGATGCACAGGATCGAATGCAGCGGGCGCACCCAGCGCAACGACCCCGACCCCCAGCGCATCGACTTGGGCCAGGGGAAATTGCGGATCGTCGCCTCCAGCACCTCGGCCACGATGGCGGCGGCGGGGCGGCCGGGCTTGTCGATGACGGCGAACAGCACCTCACCCTTGCCGGTGTCGCGGGCGACCAGCTGCTCGCGCGTCAGGCCGGACGAGCGCAGGAAGCCCTCGATCGCCGCAGCGGGCGCGTCGGCGCGGGGGCCCTTGCGTTCTTCGCGCTGGGGTTTCGAGGCCGCATCCAGCCCCTGCACCGTCAGCGCAAGGCGGCGCGGCGTCGAGAAGGCGGCAGCCCCTTGATAGGTCAGCCCGGCCTCGACCAGTGCATCGGTCACCATCTTCTTCAGCGTGTCGCGGGCCATGCCCTGCATCCGCGCGGGGATTTCTTCCGAGAAAAGCTCGATCAGCAGGTCGGCCATGTCAGTTTTCCGCGCTTTCGTTCAACTGGTGCCAGGCATAGGCCCGGCCATCGGGATAGACCGCCACGACACGGTCCACGCCCTGATGGATATTAGCCTCGGACAGGAAGGCCACGGCCGCGCCGGTGGCAAGGTCTTCGGTCAGCTGGCCTGCATCGAAGCAGTCGAACCAGCCGGGCGCGATCAGCGGCGTGGGGTTGTCATAGACCTGATAGGTTTCGGTCAGGGTCGCCAGCGCGGTTGGCGTGGTGAAACAGCCCCGGAACCGCAGGGGCGAGCTGTCGGCGTCGATCCCCTGGAACCCCGCCACGATGATTTCCTCGGGCTTGCCCGCAACCGGGGTCAGCCGGATCGCCGCGGCGGGCGAGGCCGCCTCGATCGGTTCATAGAACCCATAGACCTGAAGATACCAGAGCGCCGCCCCGGCTACGAGACCACTCAGCACGATTGCACCTGCGACGACCTTGCCATTCACGCCCGTACCCCGCCGCCGGCCTCGGTCGTGACGAAAGCATCGGCGCAGGCCTTGGCCAGCGTCCGCACCCGCCCGATATAGGCCTGCCGCTCGGTCACCGAGATCACGCCGCGGGCGTCGAGCAGGTTGAAGAGGTGGCTGGCCTTGATGCACTGGTCATAGGCAGGGTGCGCCATCACGATCTGCCGCCCCGCCTTGTCCGGCTGGGCCGCGTTCAGGATGCGGTGGCATTCGTCCTCGGCGTCCTTGAAGTGCTGGAACAGCATCGCGGTATCGGCCTGGTCGAAGTTCCAGCGGCTGTATTCCTGTTCGGTCTGGCGGAAGATGTCGCCATAGGTCAGCGGGATCGGCGACTGCGGGTCGTTGAAGGGCATGTCCATCACATGCTCGACCCCCATCACATACATCGCCAGGCGCTCCAGACCATAGGTCAGCTCGCCCGAGACCGGCTTGCAGTCATAGCCCGCGAGCTGCTGGAAATAGGTGAACTGGCTGACCTCCATCCCGTCGCACCAGACCTCCCAGCCCAGGCCCCAGGCGCCCAGCGTCGGGCTTTCCCAGTCATCCTCGACAAAGCGCACGTCATGCACCGCAAGGTCGAGCCCGATGGCCTCGAGCGAACCCAGATAGAGGTTCTGCAGGTCGGGCGGCGAGGGTTTGATGATGACCTGGTATTGGTAATAGTGCTGCAGGCGGTTGGGGTTCTCGCCATAGCGCCCATCGGTCGGGCGGCGCGAGGGCTGGACATAGGCCGCCGCCCAAGGCTTGGTGCCAAGGCTGCGCAGCGTCGTTGCCGGGTGAAAG
>JBJOQI010000426.1:0-7165 GCA_046050045.1 Pseudomonadota bacterium
GCCACGCCGCGCGATCCGCAGGAATCCGATCCTGCGCGCGGGCGGTCGCATCTGGCCTATCCGGCGCAGTCGGCCGACCCGCGCCGCTTTCCGGCGGCAGCGGGCGGCACGGTCGATCTGCTCGACTACCCGCTGAGCACGGCACATGAGGATTTCGTGATGGCGCTGGAGGCCGGTCCGGGGCCAGGCTGGGTGGCGGTGACCCTGCCCGGGGATGGCGCGCTGTTCCTGTCGCTGCGCGATGCCGCGGTGTTGCCGCTGTCGATGTTCTGGCATTCGAACGGCGGCCGGCACTATGGCCCCTGGGCGTCGCGGCACAAGGGCGTCCTGGGTATCGAGGAGGGGGCCGGTTTCGACGATCCGGCGATGATGACGGATGCGGTTCGGGCCGAGATGGCACGGCGCGGGCTGGCCACCGGGGTTGCCCTGACGCCGGGCGGCGTGGTCGAGGTCTGCCATGTCACCGGGCAGATCGACTGGCCCTCGGGCGAGGCGGTGGCGGCGGTCGAGGTGTCCGGGTCTGCGGTGACGGTGCGCGGCGAACGCGGTGCCGTGCGGCGGCTGCCCCTGGCCGGGGGGTTTCTTCCGGCGTCGTGAGCGCCGCAGGCAGGCCGCAGACTGTCAATTCATTTTGACAGTCGACTGTCAGCGCGGCACAATTGCCGCGTGAACTTGACCCTGGGCTTTCGCCGCCGTGGCGAGGGCCCTGCGCGGAGTTGCGGATGAAGGACGGCGGCGAGCCCGAGGATCTGAGCCTGCCCGGTTCGGCGGCGCCGGGAGAGCTGGACATCGCTTCCGAGGTGCTGGACCGCGTGGCCGGGATGAAGCTGCGCGCCCGGCATGACGAGCTGGTGGCCGAGCTGGCCGCTGCCAGCCTTTCCAGCGACCCGGCCCGGCTGGCCGAACGGATCGGGCAGCTCTTGCGTCAGGGACTGCCCGGAGACCTGCTGCACGACCGGCTTCTGCCGGATGCGGCGCGGCTGCTGGGCGAGGGCTGGCGCGAGGACAGGTTCGGCTTTGCGCAGGTCAGTCTGGGCTCGACCCGGGTGCAGCAGGCGCTGATCGGCCTGTCGGGTGCGGCCTCGCCGATGGCGGGGCGGCGGCAGCGGGCGGCGGTCCTGATCGCGGTGCCGGCGGTCGAGGATCATACGATCGGCGCGGTCGTCGCGGCAGGGCGGCTGCGGCGCAAGGGCTTTCAGGTCGGCCTGAGCATGAAGGACAGCGACGACCACCTGCTGCGGAAGCTGGAGGACGACGCGGTCGACAGCCTGTTCCTGTCCTGGTCGACGACGGCCGTGACGGACAAGCTGGCCGGTCTGGTGGGCCGGATCAGGAATGCCTCGGGTTGCAAGGTCATTCTTGGCGGCAGCGCCCTGGCCGATCCGGTGGCCGACCCCTGGCACATCGCGGCAGATCATGTGACGGCGGACATCGCTGCGGCGCTGGTCATCGCGCAGGCCCGGCACGATGGCGGAGGCCCGGCCGACGCCGGGGATGCGCCGCAGCAAAGTTCGGAAGGGACAAGGCCGTGACGACGAACGGGACAGGGTCAAACCGCGGCGGGATGCTGCCGCCCTTGTCGGCAGAGCAGCTGGCGCGGGTCATCGCGGCCACGGCGGACCGGGCCTATCTGCTCGACCCGTTCGGACGCGTGGTTTCGGTGCTTGCGGCGGGCGGGGCGCGGGCGGGGGGGAACGGCGACCACAGGCCCGGCGAGCAGGTGCTGGGCCAGCCGTTCGGTGCTGTCCTGACGCTGGAAAGCCAGCGCAAGTTCGATGACCGGCTGGCCCAGATCGGGCCCGAGCGGCCCTGTCTGTCCGGGATCGAGCTGAACCACGCCGGAGAGGACGGACCGGACCTGCCGGTGCGCTATGCGCTGCACTGGCTGGGGCCGGATGGTGCGTTGCTGCTGGCGGGCACCGACCTGTCGGCGCTGGCCGAGGCGCAGCAGGGCCTCGTGACGGCGCAGGCCGCGCTCGAGCGGGATGCCGAGGCGGCGCGGGATGCCGATACCCGGTTCCGGGCGCTGTTGCTGGCGACGACCGACGCGATGGTCCTTGTCTCGCTGGCGCGGGGCCGGATTCTCGACCTGAACGCCCGCGCGGCGGGGCTGCTCGGGTCGGACCGGACGGCGATTGCCGGATCGCCGCTGTCGGACCATCTGGCGGGGCGCGAGGAGGATACGCCCGCGCTGGCCGAACTGGCGCTGGCAGGGGCCGATGGCGCGGCCGAGGTCGTGCTGCGGCAAAGGCGGAGCGGCACGGCCCTGCGGGTGACGCCCTTCCTGTTCCGCGCGGGGACGGAACGTCTGGCAGTCTGCCGGATGGCGGTTGCGGGCGGGGCGGATGTTGCCGAGGCCGGCATGTCCGAGGCGATGGAGGCGCTCTACCGCCGGGGTGGTGATGCCGTCATCATCCTGGACGCCGGGGGGCGGATCGGGGCGCTGAACAGCCGTGCACTGGCGCTGCTGGAGGCCGGTGTCGGCGCGTCGGTGCGCGGGCGCCCCTTTGCGGATTTCCTGGCCCGGGGCGAGATGGACTTTCGCCTGATTTCAGAGCGCGCGGGCGAGGCGGGGCATCTGCGCGGGTTTCAGGCACAGGTGGTCACCACGCTTGGTCAGGCGCGGCCGGTCGAGCTGACGGCGGTGGCGCTGGCGGGGCCGGGCAGCGGCATGGTCGTGCAGGCCCGGATGGCACCCGCGGCGGGCGACCGGATTGCCTTTGCGGGCCTTGCGTTGCAGGACGACCGGATGCGGAACCTTGCGGAACTGGTCGGCAGCACGCCCCTGCAGGACATCGTGGGCGAGACGACCGAGGTGATCGAGCGGCTTTGCATCGAGACGGCGATCGGACTGACGCGGAACAACCGCGCGGCGGCGGCCGAGATGCTCGGCCTGTCGCGCCAGTCGCTCTACGTCAAGCTGCGCAAGTACGGGATGTCCTCGCGCGAGGACGACTGACGCGAGGTGCCCCGGCGGGGGCTGGCGCGGCCTGCCGGCCTGCGCTAGACCGCGATCCGCTGTGGCCACGGGGGGGGCCGGGGCCGGGTGGCAAGGGCGCGATGGACGGTTCCGAGGATCTGATACCTGCCTGGTCGGGGGGGCAGCTTCGCCCGATGGACAAGCTTGCGGTCCATCGGCTGGGGCTGCGCCACAAGGCCGTGTCGGTCTTCGTCATGGACGGCGAGGCGATGCTGCTGCAGCGGCGCGCCACGGGCAAGTACCATTCCGGCGGGCTCTGGGCCAATGCCTGCTGCACGCATCCGCGCTGGGGCGAGAGCGACGCGGCCTGCGCGCGGCGGCGCCTGCGCGAAGAGCTTGGGGTCACCGGGCTTGACCCCCTGCTGCGTGGTCTGGTCGAATATCGCGCCGATGTGGGCAGCGGCCTGACCGAGCACGAGGTGGTGGCCTTGTTCGTGGGCCGGGCCGGGCGCGGACTGGCGCTGGCCCCGGCCCCGGCCGAGGTGCAGGATACCCGCTGGATCGGCAGGGCCGAACTGGCGCGGGAAATCGCGGCGCGGCCCGAGACGTTCAGCCCCTGGCTGCGGATCTACCTGTCGGGCTTCGCCGGGCGGATCTACGGCTGAGGCAGGCGGTCAGCCCGGCAGCGCGCGCCAGCCGATGTCGCGGCGGCAGAAACCTTCGGGCCAGTCGATGGCGTCCACCATTGCATAGGCGCGGTCGCGCGCCTCGGACAGCGTGTCGCCGCGGGCGGTGACGTTCAGGACGCGGCCCCCGGTGGCAAGGATGCGGCCCGCATCGGCGGCGGTTCCGGCATGGAACACCATCTCGCGCGAGGTTTCGGGCAGGGCGTCGAGGCCGCGGATCTCGGACCCTTTCGCGTAGGTGCCGGGGTAGCCCTGCGCGGCCATCACCACGGTCAGCGCGTGGTCGTCGGCCCAGCTTGCGCGCGCCTCCGCCAGCCGCCCTTCGGCGCAGGCCAGCAGCAGGTCGAGCGCCTGTGCCCCGAGCCGCATCATCAGCACCTGGCACTCCGGGTCGCCGAAGCGGACGTTGTATTCGACAAGCCGCGCGCGGCCGTCCTGAATCATGAGCCCTGCGTAGAGCACGCCCTGGTAGGGCGTGCCGCGGCGGGCCATTTCGCGGACCGTGGGGATCACGATCTGGTCCAGCGCCTGTCGCGCGATGGCGTCGGTCAGGACCGGGGCGGGGGAATAGGCCCCCATGCCGCCGGTGTTCGGGCCGGTGTCGCCGTCGCCCACCCGCTTGTGGTCCTGCGCGGACCCCACCGGCAGCACGTCGGTGCCATCGGTCAGGATGAAGAAGCTGGCTTCCTCGCCGCCCATGAATTCCTCGATCACCACTTCGGCCCCGGCCGCGCCGAGCGACCCGCCGAACATGTCGGTGATGGCCGCTTCGGCCTCGGCCAGGGTCATGGCGACGACGACGCCCTTGCCCGCGGCAAGGCCATCGGCCTTGACCACGATGGGCGCACCCTGCGCCCGGACATAGGCGAGCGCCGGGGCCGGATCGGTGAAGCGGGCGTAACCGGCGGTGGGGGCGGCGCAGGCGTCGCAGATTTCCTTGGTGAAGGCCTTCGACGCCTCGAGCCGCGCGGCGGCGGCAGAGGGGCCGAAGGTCAGGATCCCGGCGGCGCGCAGGGCGTCGGCCACGCCTGCGGCCAGCGGTGCCTCGGGGCCGACGATGACGAAGTCGATGGCGTTTTCCTCGCAGAAGGTCACGACCATCGCGCCATTGAGGATGTCGAAGGCCGCGCATTCGGCGATGGCGGCAATGCCTGCGTTGCCGGGGGCCACGATCAGCCGGTCGCACTTGGGGTTCTGCTTGACCGCCCAGGCCAGCGCATGTTCCCGCCCGCCCGATCCGAGGATGAGGATGTTCATGTGCGCCCCCGCTTGGCCCTGCCTGCGGCGCGTCATAAGGTGGGGTCCGATCCGATACAAGAAGCGACCGATGGACCTTTTCGAAGACAGCCCCGTTCCCTCGAACGCGCCCGAGTTCACCGTCTCGGAAATCTCGAACGCGGTGAAGCGCATGATCGAGGGCGAGTTCGGCCATGTCCGCGTTCGCGGCGAGGTCAGCCGGGTGTCGCGGCCGGCCTCGGGGCATCTCTACTTTGACCTGAAGGACGACCGGTCGGTCATCGCCTCGGTCTGCTGGAAGGGGCAGGCGGGGCGGCTGACGGTGCGGCCCGAAGAGGGGATGGAGGTGGTGGCCGTGGGTCGCCTGACGACCTTCCCCGGCCAGTCGAAGTACCAGCTGGTGGTCGAGCAACTGGAGCCTGCGGGTGCGGGCGCGCTGATGCTGATGCTGGAAAAGCGCAAGGCGGCGCTGGCGGCCGAGGGGCTGTTCGACGCGGCGCGGAAGAAGCGCATTCCCTACCTGCCCGAAGTCGTGGGCGTCATCACCTCGCCCTCGGGGGCGGTGATCCGCGACATCCTGCACCGGCTGCGCGACCGGTTCCCGCGCCGCGTGCTGATCTGGCCGGTGGCGGTGCAGGGCGAGAAATGCGCGCCCGAGGTGGCAGCGGCGATCCGGGGCTTCAACGCGCTGCCCGAGGGCGGGCCGATCCCGCGGCCCGACGTGCTGATCGTGGCGCGGGGCGGCGGGTCAATCGAGGATCTCTGGGGCTTCAACGAGGAAATCGTGGTGCGGGCGGCCGCGGCCTCGCGCATTCCGCTGATCTCGGCGGTGGGGCACGAGACGGATACGACGCTGATCGACCATGCCGCCGACCTGCGCGCGCCGACGCCCACCGCGGCGGCCGAGCTGGCGGTGCCGGTCAGGGCTGACCTGATCGCCTGGGCGGCGGAACAGGGCGCGCGGCTCGCGCGGGCCGCCGAAACGCGGGGCGAGATGCGGCGGCAGCGGCTGCGTGACCTGGCGCGCGGGCTGGGGCGGCCCGAGGCGCTGACCGAAGGGCCGCGCCAGCGGCTGGACAGCTGGGGCGAGCGGCTCGGGCCGGCGCTGGCCTCGGTCGCGTTCCGCAAGCGGGCGCGGCTGGCCGAGGCGGGGCTGCGGCCTGCGGTGCTGGACCGGGCGGTGGCGGCGCATCAGCGGCACCTTGGGCATTGGGCCGACCGGCTGGCCCCGGCGCTGTCGCAACGCTCGGCGCGGCAGCGGGAACGGCTGGACGGGCTGGCCGCAAGGCTTGGCCCGGCGCTGGAGCGGCTGCGGCGCGAACGGAGCGAGAGGGTCGCGACCCAGCGGGCCGAGGTTGCGCGGGCGGGCGAGCGGATGGCGCGGGCGATGGGCCTGACGCTGGCGCGGCTGGCCGAACGGCTGGAAACGCTGGACCGGACGCGGGCCACGCTGGGCCATGCCGAGACGCTGGCGCGGGGGTTTGCGGTGGTGCGGGCCGGGGGCAGCCTGGTCACGACGAAAGCCGCGGCAGCGGGTGCCCCGGTGCTGGAGATCGAGTTCCGCGACGGGCGGCTGTCGGTCCGGCCCGAGGGCAAGCCCGGACCGGCAGGGGACCGCAAGCCGACCGGTCAGGGCAGCCTGTTCTAGGCCGAGGCGGCAGGGCCATCGCAGGATCAGGAACGGATTGGTGGCCCCACGGGGGGGTCAGACCCCGATGTCGGGGCCGAGGCAGGCCATGGGTTCGGGGCTTTGCTGCACGGCCACAAGCGGGGCACCCGCGGGGTTGTCGCGGAAGTGCGCCATCAGGCCGTCGGGGCCGTTGTAGAAGGTCCAGCACTGCGGGTCGGGTTCGTCCTCGTAGACAAAGCAGATGTAGCCGCTGTCCTCGTACCACTCGCCATTGCGGCAGTCGTCGCCGACGAAGGCCCAGGTAACCTGGCGGTCGGGCTTGTACTGCTCGACCCCGTAGGGCTGGTCGCCAGAGCTGTAGTACATCGTCCGGCCCGTCACGATCGCCTCGAACTCGGCCCCGGTCAGGGCATGGTTGCCGTCGGTGCCGCCGTCAGCCGACAGGGCGGGCAGGCCCGCGACGGTCAGGAAAAGGGCGGTGGCGGCGACAATCCTGCGCATGGGGTCTGGCGTCTCTGGATTTGGGTCTCTGGCTTGGGGCCTCTGGCACGGGGCAAGATGGCCCCGGCGTCGAGGATGTCAGAGCCTTGCGGGTTGCGCCATCCTGGCGCGGCGCGCTGCGCCGGAACCCGCCGAAGAGACATGGCGCGGCACCGGGATATTGGCCAGCGAGGTCAGCGAGCCGGGGTGGCG
>JBJOQI010000427.1:0-3831 GCA_046050045.1 Pseudomonadota bacterium
TTGCCGATGATCTCGGCCAGCTTTTCCTTGTCCTTGCCGAGCTTCGGCATGTAGTCCACCTCGACCCCGCGGTCGCGGAAGATCTGCACGGCGGTTTCGGAAAGTTCGTCGGATACCAGAACGCGGGGGGCCATCACGGGCTCCTTTTCTTCGGGGAATGGGGGGTGGGGTGCGTGCCGGCACGCACCGCCGTGGTCATGCCGCCGCTTGCAGCGCGGCGATTTCCTGATGGAAGGCCCAGTCGATCCAGGGCATCAGAAGGGCGACGTCCGAGGTCTCGACCGTCGCGCCGCACCAGATCCGCAGGCCGGGCGGCGCGTCGCGGTAAGCGCCTGCATCCAGCGCCACGCCTTCCTTCTCCAGCCGCTTGGCCACCGCCTTGGCGAAACCCGCGCCATCGGTGACGCGCGCATCGGTGAACTTCAGGCAGACCGAGGTGGTCGAGGCCGTCGCCGGATCGACCGCAAGGTTCGCGATCCAGTCGCGCCCCGCCACGAAATCCGCAACTGCCTTGGCATTCGCCTCGCAGCGCGCGATCAGGCCCGCGAGGCCGCCCACGGACTTCGCCCATTTCAGCGCCACAAGGTAATCCTCGTTGGCCAGCATCGAGGGCGTGTTGATCGTCTCGCCTTCGAAGATTCCCTCGATCAGCTTGCCGCCCTTGGTCATGCGGAAGATCTTCGGCAGCGGCCAGGCGGGCTTGTAGGTCTCCAGCCGGTCCACCGCGCGGGGCGACAGCACCAGCATGCCATGCGCGCCTTCGCCGCCCAGCACCTTCTGCCAGCTGAAGGTCACGACATCGAGCTTGTCCCAGGGCAGGTCCAGCGCGAAGGCGGCGCTGGTCGCATCGCAGATCGTCAGGCCCTGGCGGGTTGCGGGGATGCCTTCACCGTTCGGGACGCGCACGCCGCTGGTCGTGCCGTTCCAGGTGAAGACCACGTCATTGTCGAAGTTCACCTGCGCGAAATCCACGATCTCGCCATAGGGTGCGATCCGGGTGACGGCATCAAGCTTCAGCTGCTTGACCACATCGGTGACCCAGCCCTCGCCAAAGCTTTCCCAGGCCAGCATCTCGACGCCGCGCGCGCCCAGCATCGACCACATCGCCATCTCGACCGCGCCGGTGTCCGAGGCCGGCACGATCCCGATGCGGTAGTCCGCCGGAATGCCCAGCACCTCGCGCGTCAGGTCGATGGCCTCTTTCAGCTTGGCCTTGCCGACAGCGGCACGGTGCGACCGCCCGAGGGGGGCGTCGGCCAGCATGTCCAGCGAATATCCGGGGATTTTGGCACAGGGGCCAGAGGAGAAGCGCGGGTTGACCGGGCGCGCAGCCGGTTTCGTCGTATCGGTCATGGTAGCCTTCCAGCTATAAGCCCCCCGTTGGGGAGGGGTGTCCCGCCGCCGCTGATAAGGGGCGGCCAGCACTGGCACAAGCCGGAAATTGGCGCTAAGCGGCGGAACGGGTGCGATTTGCGACCCGGCCTGTTCACTATCGGAAACGCAGCCCATGTTCATCGCCACCCTTCTTGCCGCGCCCGCCCGCGCCAACCTCGACCGGGTGACGGTGGAATCGCTTCGCGACGCCTGGGGCGGGGGCGCGGCGCAATGGCTCAACCCCGGCATCGCCGCCGAATTCGCGCTGCCCGCGATCCCGGCAAACCGGTGGGAGGCCTGGCAGGGCCTGCAGGGCCTCGGGGTGGACCTCGTCGTGCAAGGGGCCGAGGGGCGGCGGAAGCAGGTTCTGATTGCCGACATGGATTCCACCATGATCGGGCAGGAATGCATCGACGAGCTGGCCGACATGGCGGGTGTCGGCCCCCATGTCGCTGCCATCACCGCCCGGGCGATGAATGGCGAGCTTGATTTCGAAGGCGCGCTGCTGGAACGCGTGGGCCTGCTGAGGGGCCTGGGCGAAAGCGTCATCGCCGACGTGCTGCGCGACCGCATCACCCTTACCCCCGGCGGGCGGGAGCTGATCGCCACGATGAAGGCGAACGGCGGGTATTCCGCGCTTGTGTCCGGCGGCTTCACCGCCTTTACCGGTGCTGTCGCGGGCCAGCTTGGCTTTGACGAAAACCGTGCCAACACGCTGCTTGTCGCGGACGGCAAACTGACGGGCGACGTTGCCCGCCCGATCCTCGGGCGCGAGGCCAAGATGCAGGCGCTTGCGGAAATTACCGCCCGCCTCGGCATCGGCCATGACCGGGTGATCGCAGTGGGCGACGGCGCGAACGACCTAGGCATGCTCGGCATGGCAGGCGCGGGCGTTGCGCTGCACGCCAAGCCCTCGGTCGCCGCGCAATGCGACATCCGCATCAATCACGGAGACCTGAGCGCGCTGCTTTACATCCAGGGATATGCGGCGGAAGAGTTCGCGCCATGCTGATCCGCCTCGCCCGCCCCGCTGACGCGCCCGCTATGGCCGGCCTTCTGAACGAGATCATCGCCATCGGCGGCACGACCGCACACGAAACCCCGAAGGATCCCGGCCACGTCCGGCATGACTACATCGACGGACCCGAGGTGCACGCCTCGGTCGTGGCCGAGGAAGCCGGGCAGGTCATCGGCTGGCAATCGGTGGGCCTGTGGCAGGGTGATCCGCATATCGGTACTTTCGTCCGCCCCGGCATCCAGGCCCGCGGCGTCGGCGGCGCGATGTTCGCCGCAACCTGCGACATTCTCCGGCACGTGGGCATCGCCTACATCATCGCCCATATCCGCGCCGACAACGTGCCAGGCCTTGCCTATTACGCCCGCATCGGATTTCGCGACATCGGCCACGACCCCGACTTCGCGCTGGCGGACGGGCGCAAGGTCGGCCGGGTGTTCCGCAGGTTCGACCTGTGATGTTCGACCTGTCGCTGGAACTGACGCTGTTCCTGATCGGTGCGGCCTTTCTTGCGGGGTTCGTCGATTCCATCGCCGGCGGCGGCGGGCTGATCACGGTGCCCGCGCTGCTGCTGACCGGGATGGACCCGGTCACCGCGCTGTCCACCAACAAGCTTCAGGGCAGCTTCGGGTCGGGCACGGCCTGCTGGCACTATGCCAGCCGCGGGCTTGTCGACCTGAGAACCCAGGTCTGGCCCGCCCTTGCTGCCCTTGCCACATCGGTTGCGGGGGCAAGCCTTGTCACCTCGCTGCCGACCGACACGCTGAAGATCGGGCTGCCTGTCCTGCTGATCGCGGTCGCGCTGTTCTTCGCGCTGAAACCCGGCCTTGGCGACCAGGATCGCCACACCCGCCTTTCGCCGCTGGCGCTGACGCTGACGGCAGTGCCCGCAATCGGCTTCTACGACGGGCTGCTCGGCCCCGGCGCGGGGTCCTTCTACATGATCGCGCTGATCCTGCTGGCGGGGCAGGGCGTGCTGAAGGCCACGGCGCATACGAAACTGCTGAACTTTGCCTCGAATGTCGGAAGCCTCGGCTTCTTCGCACTGGCCGCTCCGCCGCTCTGGGCCACCGGCATTGCCATGGGACTGGCGCAGGTGGCCGGCGCGCGCCTTGGCGCGGGCCTTGCGATCCGGAACGGCGCGGGAATCATCCGGCCGCTGCTGGTCGTGACCTCGACCGCGCTCGCGCTGCGGCTGATCTGGCAATACTGGTAGGTCAGAGGCCAAGCAGGGCGGGCAGCTCGGACATCTTGCGAAACAGCCGGGCGCCTTCCGCGGCCAGACCCTCGCCCGTACCGCGCGGGGCGTAACCGAAGCAGCGCATTCCCGCAGCCCGCGCGGCGCGCGCGCCGGTCGGGCTGTCCTCGACCACCACACAGGCAAGGGGCGCGACGCCAAGGGCCGCTGCGGCGTGCAGGTAGACGGCCGGATCAGGCTTGGG
>JBJOQI010000428.1:0-5311 GCA_046050045.1 Pseudomonadota bacterium
GCAGATCGGACGCGCAGTTGTTCTGGCCGAGGCGGGCGACCACGGCGCCGCGATGGACCTGCTTGACGCGCTGACGCAGGATCGCGTGCAAGCCCACCAACCCTGGTGGGTCGCCCGGGCCCGCGTGGCGACGCTGGCCGCAAACCCCTCAATGCAAAAGGACTCCCTGCGGCGCGCCATCGATTTGACCGATGATGTGGCTGTGCGGACTTTCCTTATGGATCAGTATCTTAGTCTGGGCTGAGAAGGAGAAAGGTTCGACCGTAGTCCCTTTCCCTCCGCCATATCCTGACAGATCGCCAGTCAGACCGGACCAGCGTCCGGCGAACCCGGAGTCAGGTTGCCGATTATCACTTCCCCCATGCAGGTTTCATGGCAAAGTGTGTCACGCGGCCGTCCCTTCGCAGGACGTCCGCTGGCAGGTCCGCCGGTCAACGGCGGCCAATGAACGGCGCCCGAACGCGCGGAGTGACAGGGGAGGACATCCGATGAATGCCATGCTGGCATTGTCTCGAGCCATCGACCGCTTGAACGAGCTGGTCGGACGCGCGGTTGCCTGGCTGATCCTTCTGGCCATTCTGGTCAGCGCGACCAATGCCGTGGTGCGCAAGACCCTGAACATGTCGTCCAACGCCTGGCTGGAACTGCAATGGTATCTCTTCGGGGCGGCTTTCCTGCTGGCGGCGGCCTATACGCTGAAGCAGAACGAGCATATCCGGATCGACATCGTCTACGGGATGTTCTCGCGCCGGGTTCAGCACTGGATCGACCTGTTCGGCCATGTGGTGTTCCTGATGCCCTTCGTTCTGCTGATGACCTGGCTGTTCATTCCCTATGCGATGCAGGCCTATACCTCGGGCCAGGTCTCGTCGAATGCGGGCGGTCTGATGATCTGGCCTGCCCGCGGATTGCTGCTGGCCGGCTTCTTCCTGCTGTCGCTGCAAGGCGTCTCGGAGATCATCAAGAAGATCGCGGTGATCATGGGGCTGCTCGAAGACCCCCATCCCTTCGTCTCGGCGCATGAAATGGCCGAGAAGGAAGCCGAGGCGCTGGTCGAGGAGCTGAAGAAATGATGGAGTTCCTCGCCACGAACATGGCGCCGATCATGTTCGCCTCGCTCGTGATCTTCCTGCTGCTCGGCTATCCGGTCGCATTTTCGCTGGCGGCAAACGGGCTGCTCTTCTTCTTCATCGGGGTCGAACTCGCCCCGCTGTCGAACGGCAGCATCACGCTCGACTGGAACCTGCTCGGCACCATGCCTTCGCGGCTCTGGGGGGTCATGTCGAACGACACGCTGCTGGCCATCCCGTTCTTTACCTTCATGGGGATCGTGCTTGAAAGGTCCGGCATGGCCGAGGACCTGCTTGACACCGTAGGCCAGCTGTTCGGCCCGATCCGGGGCGGGCTTGCCTATGCCGTGATCTTCGTGGGCGCGCTGCTGGCGGCCACCACCGGCGTCGTCGCGGCCAGCGTGATCGCTATGGGCCTGATCTCGCTGCCGATCATGCTGCGCTACGGCTATGACCGGCGCGTAGCCGCAGGCACCATCGCGGCCTCGGGGACACTGGCCCAGATCATCCCGCCCTCGCTCGTCCTGATCGTGCTGGCCGACCAGCTTGGCCGGTCGGTGGGCGACATGTACGCCGGCGCGATCCTGCCCGGCCTTGTGCTGACCTCGTTGTATGTTGGCTACATCTTTCTGGTCTCGGTCTTCCGCCCCTCCTGGGTGCCGGCCCTTCCGGTCGAGGCGCGCACGCTCGGCTCGGGCGTCACGTCGCTGGCTGCGGCGCTGGCCCTTGCCATCGCCATCGCCTGGGGCGCGCATGTCTGGCTGAAAGACACGCAAGGGGCAAATGCCGACATCCTCGGCGCGACCGTGGGCGTCATCGTGATCTACGTGCTCGCCCTGCTCGACAAGGGGCTGAAGATCAACCTGATGTCGCGTCTGGCCCAGCAGGTGATCATCGTCCTGATACCGCCTTTGGCGCTCATCTTCCTTGTGCTCGGCACGATCTTCCTCGGGATCGCCACCCCGACCGAGGGCGGCGCGATGGGAGCAGTGGGCGCGATGGTGCTTGCCGCCGCCAAGGGCCGGCTCAACCTTGGCGTCGTCAGCCAGGCGCTGACCTCGACCACGCGGCTGTCGGCCTTTGTCCTGTTCATCCTGATCGGGGCGCGGGTCTTCTCGCTGACCTTCTACGGGGTGAACGGCCATATCTGGGTCGAGCACCTTTTGTCGGCCCTTCCCGGCGGCCAGACCGGCTTCCTGATCGGAGTGTCGATCCTAGTCTTCCTGTTGGCCTTCTTCCTCGACTTCTTCGAACTGGCCTTCATCGTGGTCCCGCTGCTGGCCCCGGCGGCCGAAAAGCTCGGGATCGACCTGATCTGGTTCGGGGTGATCCTCGGGGTGAACATGCAGACCTCGTTCATGCACCCGCCCTTCGGCTTTGCGCTGTTCTATTTGCGATCGGTCGCGGCACGCGCCTTCTACACCGACAAGGTGACCGGAGAGCGTATCGCGCCCGTCACGACCGGCCAGATCTACTGGGGCGCAGTGCCTTTCGTGGTGATCCAGGTCGTCATGATCGGCGTGGTCATCGCCTTTCCGGGGCTTGTCATGCACTACAAGGCCGCACCCGTGGACAGCTCGAAGGTCGAGATCACCCTGCCGACCCTTCCCACCATCCAGCAGCCGGGCGGCATCGGCGGTGCACCGCAACTTGGCGCGCCAGCCGTCCCGGGCACGCCGCAGCTTGGCCTGCCGGCGATCCAGCCGCCGAAACTCAACCCGCCCGTGGTCAACCCCTGAGCGGACCGCCCAGAGGAAAAGGGCCCCGGAGCGCCGGGGCCCTTTCCGTTTCCGTCAGCCGGGTCAGAGTTTTCCGGCCTGCTGCTGCACCATCATGAAGGTGTCGTAGTTGTATTCGGCGATCTGCGCCCAGAGATAGGCATCACGCTTGAACGCGTCCTGGCTGTCCTTGATCTTCTTGAAGGACGCATTCGTGGCCGAGATTTCCGCATAGGTCGCGTTCGCCGCGTCGAAGGCGGCCTGCAGCACATCCTGCGGCAACGGACGAAGCTGCGCACCGTTGGCCACCAGCGACCGCAAGGCGCCGGGGTTCTTGTAGTCGTAGGACGCCATCATGTTCGAGTTCGCGGCCTCGCAGGCCGACCTGATGATCGCTTGATAGGCGGGCGGAAGCTCGGCCCACTTCGCGGTATTGAACATGGTCGACAGCGTCGGACCACCTTCCCACCAGCCCGGATAGTAGTAGTAGGGCGCAACCTTGTAGAAGCCGAGCTTTTCGTCGTCATAGGGGCCGACCCATTCGGCCGCGTCGATCGTGCCCTTTTCAAGCGAGGGATAGATGTCGCCGCCCGCGATCTGCTGCGGCACGACACCCAGCTTCTCGATGACCTTGCCGGCGAAGCCGCCGATCCGCATCTTCAGGCCCTGCATGTCAGCGACCGAGTTGATCTCTTTCCGGTACCAGCCGCCCATCTGCACGCCGGTATTGCCGCAGGGGAAGGAGATCAGGTTCTGCGTAGCATAGAATTCGTTCAGCAGGTCGATGCCGCCGCCATAGTACAGCCAGGCGTTCATCTGCCGGTAGTTCAGCCCGAACGGAACCGTCGTGCCAAGCGCATAGGTCGGATCCTTGCCCCAGTAGTAGTAGGACGCGGTGTGGCAGGCCTCGATATTGCCTGCGGCAACTTCGTTCGCGGCCTCGAGGCCCGGAACCAGTTCGCCCGCCGGGAAGACCTGCAGCGTCAGGTTTCCGTCAGTGGCTTCGGAAATGTACTTTGACATCGTCTCGGCCGCGCCGAAGATCGTGTCGAGCGACTTCGGGAAGGACGAGGTGACGCGCCAGGTGATCTTCGGCGCGGATTGCGCGATGGCCGGAGCGGCCAGAACGCTGGCTCCGGCTGCGGCGGCGCCACCGACCGTGGCCTTGGTCAGAAATGAACGACGATCCATAAGTCTGCTTTCTCCCATGTTGCGCCCCTGTTCCAGGGGTCTCCTCTTGCGTTTCAACCGGAAGCCTAGCGGGCGGGCGTGGTTCTGAGAACCTGAAAAATTTTGGCTCCCGGCCGGGTTTCCCGGTGCCTTACGCAAGGTCATGCAGGGCAAGTCCTACCGGGTGAAGGCGACCGGCAGGCTGAAGGAATAGCTGTCCTGGTCCAGCCCTGCCGGTGCCTTGGGCAGGCGCCCGGCGCGCTTCACGGCCGAAACCGCGGCCGCATCCAGCGCCGCGGACCCCGATCCCTTGGCCACGGCCACGCCCACGACCTGCCCCGACCGCGCGACCGTCAGCTTCAGCGTGACGGTCCCAGTCACACCGGCCGACCGCTCGGGCCTGGGATAGGTCTTTGCCCTGTCGATCTTCGAACGGATCCTGCCGCCCCAGTCCGACATCAGCGAGGCCTCGGCCTTGCCAGCGCCTTGTGCCTTGCCCTGCCCACCCGGCGTCCTGGCCGTAACCTGCGGGGCCGCAGGTTGCACAGGGCCCGGGTCGGCGGGCCTTGCTTCTTCCGCGGGCTCTTCCGCCGGCTCCGGTTCGGTCGACCGTTCCGGGTCCATTGTCGCGTCACGCAGGGCACCTGCATCCGCCTCCGGTTCCTCGAGCGGTTCCGCGACCGGTTCCACGACGGGGGCCGGAGGGTTCGGCGGTGCCGGTGCGTCCCTGTGCAGGGCAGGCCCTGCATCGTCACTTGGGGCAGCAAGGATCGCCGCTTGCCGCGTCAGCGGGTTCGGCGTCTGGCTGTCCGCCGCGCCCTTGGCAGCTTCCGGAATGGGCAGAGGAGCAGATGGCTGTTTCGGCACAGCCATTTCTATGACAGGCGCTTTGGATTGCATCGCGTCGAATGCTGCGACCGAGAGGATCTCGACCCGAGGCCCGGCAGGCGCGGCCGATGTCTCGACGTGCGAAAACAGACCCGTCGCAGCTACCCAACCCGCCAGGGCGAGATGCACCGCGGCCGACAGCCCGCCCGCGAGCCACAAGCCGCCAGACGCCACGCCTGCCGATGCCGGAAGCCCGGCCATCCCCGCCAGACCCGGCGCAGCAGGCAGCGCGGCGCGGCGGTCGGCCCTCATTCTGCGGCCTCCCGTGCCGGGACGGCACCACGCAGCGCCGCGACAATTGCATCGAGACCATCGGTCAGTGCCGCAGGCCCCGGCGACAGGATCAGCGGCGACTTGATTTCATGGATGCGTCCCTCTCGCACGGCGGGAACCTCCCCCCAGCCCGGTCGGGCCGCGATCCTTTCGGGCCGCACCTTCTTGCCGCACCATGAGGCCAGGATCACC
>JBJOQI010000429.1:0-5236 GCA_046050045.1 Pseudomonadota bacterium
ACAGGTGATCCCCCCGGTTCGCGATCATCAGGTCGTCCAGGATCCCGCCCGTCTCGCCGGTGAAGAAGCCATAGCGCTGCCGCCCCTCGGCCAGCCCCGCCACATCGACCGGCACCAGCCGTTCCAGCGCCAGCGCGGCATCCCCGATGCGCCCCGACTTCGGCACCACCAGCACCTGCCCCATGTGGCTGACATCGAACAGCCCGGCCTGCGCCCGCGTATGCAGATGCTCCTTCAGCACGCCCATCGGGTATTGCACGGGCATCTCGTAGCCCGCGAACGGCACCATCTTCGCCCCGAGGCTCAGGTGCAGATCGTAAAGACAGGTCCGTTTCAGGTCGGTCATCCCGTCCCTCCATCCTTCCTGCCGGCAAAGTGCCCGGCACCGCGCCCGGGGCCAATTCCCCGAACCCGCGATGCCCCCTCTGTCCCTACCCCTTTCGGGGCGCCTGAGATCGTTATCCCTTCGGCGGGCGCGAACGCCTCTCTCCAGAGTTCCGTGGTCAGGACGGTCCTTGCGCCTGAGAGTTTACCGGGGCGGTTGCTCCTTCGGCACGGGATCGAACCCGTTCTCCCGATCCTGACGCGACATGCCTAGCCGAGGGCCGCCTCACAAGGCAACCCCCCACACATTTTCGGTCGTGAAATATCCCGGGGTCCGGGGCAGAGCCCCGGCCCTCCCGCCTATACCGCGGGCAGCTTCTGCAGCAGCGGCAGCAGGTCCGCCATCTCGGGTCCGCTCTCGCGCCCGGTCAGCGCCAGCCGCAGCGGCCGGAACAGCCCCTTACCCTTGCGCCCCGTCGCGGCCTTCACCGCTTCGGTCCATTCGCCCCAGGTGGCCCTGGTAAAGGGCCGCGCGGGCAGCAGGGCCAGCGCCTGGCGCACGAAATCGCGGTCCTCGTCGGCCACGACCGGCACCGCGCCGTCACGGCACAGCGTCCACCACTCGCCCAGATCATCAAGCCGGGTGATGTTGTGGCTCGCCACCGCCCAGAAGTCCCGCGCTATCCCTTCAGGCACGCCCAGCGCCGCCACGCGGTCGGCCACCGCCTCATAGGGCAGGTGCTGGTTCCTCTCGCGCGTCAGCGGCCAGAGGTCATCGGGGTTGAACTTGGTCGGCGCCGCGCCGAACTGGCCAAGGTCAAAGCCCGCGGCCAGCTCATCAAGGCTCATCTTCAGCTCGATCGGCTGCGACGACCCCAGCCGCGCCATCATGCTCAGAAGCGCCTCCTTCGCCACGCCCTGCGCCCGCAGGTCGCGCAACGACAGCGTGCCCAGCCGCTTCGACAGCTCCGAGCCATCCGCCGCTGTCAGCAGCGAATGATGCGCGAAGGCCGGTGGCGTGCCCCCCATGGCCTCCATGATCTGGATCTGCGTGGCGGTGTTCGTCACATGGTCGGCCCCGCGCACGATATGCGTCACCCCCATGTCGACGTCATCGACCGACGAGGCGAAGGTGTACAGCACCTGCCCGTCCGCCCGGATTAGCACCGGGTCGCTGACCGAGGCCGCGTCGATCGAGATGTCGCCCAGAATGCCGTCCGCCCATTCGATCCGCGTCTGGTTCAGCAGGAACCGCCAGTAGCCCTCGCGCCCCTCGGCGCGGTACTTCGCGCGGTCCGCCTCGGACAGGGCCAGGCTCGCCCGGTCATAGACCGGCGGCTTGCCCATGTTCAGCTGCTTCTTGCGCTTCAGGTCCAGCTCGGTCGGCGTCTCGAAACACTCGTAGAACCGCCCCGCGCCCTTCAGCGCCTCGGCCGCCTCCCGGTAGCGCCCGATCCGGTCAGACTGCCGCTCGACCCGGTCCCAGTGCAGGCCCAGCCAGTCAAGGTCCGCCTTGATCCCGTCGGCATATTCCTGCTTCGACCGCTCTCGGTCGGTGTCGTCCAGACGCAGGATGAAGGTGCCGCCCGTCGTCCGCGCGATCAGGTAGGTCATCAGCGCGGTGCGCAGGTTGCCCACGTGGATATAGCCGGTGGGCGAGGGGGCAAAGCGTGTAACGGTCATCGGACGGGTCCAGCGGGCCAGGGGATCAGGCCCGACCCTCTTTCACAACGGGTCGCTTTTGTCCATATGAGGGGCCTGAACAGGAGACCCCGATGGATGACTGGCTGGGCCGCGCGGCCCCCGACCTCGACGCGATCGAAGAGCTTGCGCGCAAGACGCTGGCCGACCTGCCGGCCAACTTCGCCCGCTCGGCCCAGGGTGTCGTCCTGCGCGTGACCGACTTCGCCCCCGAAGAGATCCTCGACGACCTCGATGTCGAGGACCCGTTCGAGCTGACGGGCCTTTATGACGGCGTGCCGATGACCGAGAAGTCGGTGATGGATACGGTGGACCGCCCCGACACGATCTGGCTGTTCCGCCGCCCGATCCTTGATGAATGGGCCGAGCGCGGCGACGTCAGCCTCGGCCAGCTGGTCTCGCATGTGCTGATCCACGAACTGGCCCACCATTTCGGCTGGACCGACGAGCAGATCGCCGAGATCGACCGCTGGTGGGAGTGACCAGCACGGCTTCGTGAACGGACAAGGGCGCAAACTGGCCTACCCTTCTGGAATTAACCAACACCAGAGGGATTGCCATGCTGACGAACCTGCATTTCTCGCGCCGCCATGCCCTGCTTGCCGGGGCCGCCGCCGTTGCCGCCGCCTCGGGGCCGTTCCGCGCCAGCCCCGCCCTTGCCAAGGCCGGGATGATGGGCGCAGGCCCTGCCCCCTTCAGCCGCTTCAGGCTCGGTGCCTTTGAGGTGACCACATTGCTTGCCGGGACCCGCACCGTCGGCAAGCCGCAAGAGATCTTCGGAACCAACGCCAGCCCCGAGGATTTTGCCGCCGCCTCGGCCGCGGCCTTCATCCCGACCGACAAGGCCCAGTTCTACTTCACCCCCACCGTCGTCAATACCGGGGCCGAGCTGGTGCTGTTCGATACCGGCCTGAACCCCGACGGCCTGACCGGCGCCCTGGCGGCGGCGGGTTACAGCCCCGACCAGATCGACGTCGTCGTCATCACCCACATGCACCCCGACCACATCGGCGGCCTTGCCGGTGAGGCCGGTCCGACCTTTGCCAATGCCCGCTACGTGACCGGCGCGGGCGAACACAACTTCTGGGCTGGCCAGGCCAACGAAGGTTTCGACAAGCTGGTGAAGCCCCTGAACGACAGGATGTCGATGATCGACGACGGCGGCAGCGTGGCCGCGGGCATCACCGGCCTGAACGCCTTCGGCCATACCCCCGGCCACATGGTCTACATGATCGAAAGCGACGGCCAGCGGCTTGCCGTCACTGCCGACACGGCAAACCACTACGTCTGGTCGCTCGCCCACCCCGACTGGGAGGTGCGCTTCGACGCCGACAAGGCGGCAGCGGCAACGGCGCGCAAGCAGGTCTTCGGCATGATCGCCGCCGACCGCATCCCCTTCATCGGCTACCACATGCCCTTCCCGGCGCTGGGATATGTCGAGGCGCAGGGCGACGGCTTCCGCTATGTTCCGGCGGCCTATCAGCTGATCATGGGCGACCCGGCCTGATCCGCCGATACCGCTAACAGGCCCCCTTTCCGGGGCCTGCGAATCCTGCAAGGGTGCGCGCCAGTTTTTTGGCAAGGCGCGCACCCGATGCAGCAGATCACCCCCATCCTCACCGTCACGCTGAACCCGGCCATCGACATCTCGACCGCGACGGTCCATGTCACCGCCGGTCCGAAGCTGCGCTGCACCGACCCCGAGACCGACCCCGGCGGCGGCGGCATCAACGTCAGCCGCGCGATCAAGATCCTCGGCGGACAGTCGACCGCGCTGGTGGCGCTTGGCGGTGCCACGGGCGAGCGGCTGGCAGGGATGCTGATCCGCTCGGGCCTGACGCTTGCGGGCTTCGACGCGCCGGGCGAGACGCGCGAAAGCTTCTCGGTGCTCGACGGCACCACGCACCAGCAATACCGCTTCGTCCTGCCCGGCACGCGCTGGCCCAAGTCCTCGACCAAGGACGCCCTCGACGCGGTCGCCTCCACCGCGCCCGAAGGCGGGCTTGTGGTGCTGTCGGGCAGCCAGCCGCCGGGGGTCGAGGACGACTTCCCCGTCCGCCTGTCGAAACGCCTTGCGCCGAAGAAGGTGAAGATGATCCTCGACACCTCGGGCGCGCCGCTGATCCGCGTGGCCGAGGGCCGCGACGCCGATCTGCACGTCCTGCGCATGAACCATGACGAGGCCGCCGAGCTTGCCGGCCAGCCCCTGACCACCCGCAAGGAAAGCGCCGACTTCGCGCAAAGCCTGGTGAACGCAGGCGTCGCCGAAATCGTCATCGTCGCCCGCGGATCGGAGGGCAACGTGCTGGCCACCGCCACCGAACGCCTCTTCGCCTCGGCCTACGAGGTTCCGGTGAAAAGCCGCGTCGGCGCGGGCGACAGTTTCGTCGGGGCCTTCACCCTGTCGCTCGCCCGCGGCGAGGACGTGGCCATGGCCCTGAAATGGGGCACCGCCACGGCATCTGCCGCGGTGATGACGCCGGGGACGAAGCTTTGCACCATGGCCGACGTGAAGCGCCTGATGCGCGGCGAGACGGTCAGCCACCTGTAAGGCGCGTCACTCCGGCTCGACCGGCCAGAGCGCCGAAAGGTCCTTCACCCCCTGCGCGATTAGCTCGCCCAGGACCGCCATGTCGATGTCCGGCAGCCGTTTCACATAGAGACAGGACTTGCCGGTCCTGTGCTTGCCCAGCCGGTTCAGAAACGGCTGATAGTCCTGATAGCCCGGCAGGATGTAGATCGAGATTTCCTTGGCCCGCGGGCTGAACCCCGTCGCGCACATCTCGCCGCCGTGTCCGCTTTCGTAGCGATAGGTGTAGCGGCCATAGCCGATGATCGTTGGGCCCCACATCTTCGGGTGAAACCCCGTTACCTTGCGGAACAGCGCGTCAAGGGCCTGCGCCTCTTCCCGCCGCGTCTCGGGTTCGACGGCGGCGATGAAATCCGCGACCGGCCGGGCCGTGACGATCGTCTTGTTCTCGGGCATCGCGGCCTCCGCAGCAGGACGGGGTAAGTCTCCGCCCCGCCGGGCAGCCTGTCAATTCCCCGGACCGCGCCAGCGATTGACAATCGGATAGCGGCGGTCCAGCCAGAAGGCCTTGAGGGTCAGCCGCGTGCTGGGGGGGCGGCAAAGAGTACTTCCGCTCTAGTTTGAGGTATTCCCTACCGTCAATGAGGCACCGCCCGATTCATTAAAGATCGGGTCGCTCCT
>JBJOQI010000430.1:0-3231 GCA_046050045.1 Pseudomonadota bacterium
AGCTTGAAGGGGTCCTCAAGGTCATCCAGCCGCTCGCCCGTCGCCTCGTCGCGGCTGTCGATGATCCAGCGGTAGGCGTGCAGCAGCGCGGCGGGGCCGAGGTACTTGTCGCCGTTCCACCAGTAGCTCGGGCAGGACGTGCTGCACGACGCGCACATGACGCATTCGTAAAGCCCGTCGAGCTTCTTGCGGTCCTCGATCGACTGGCGCCATTCCTTGGCGGGGCGGTTCGTCTTCGTCTCCAGCCAGGGCATGATGCTGGCATGCTGGGCGTAGAAATGGGTCAGATCGGGGATCAGGTCCTTGATCACCGGCATGTGCGGCAAGGGATAGATCTTGACGTCGCCCTTCACCTCGTCGAGGCCGTAGATGCAGGCGAGCGTGTTGATCCCGTCGATGTTCATCGCGCAAGAGCCGCAGATGCCCTCACGGCAGGACCGGCGAAAGGTCAGCGTCGGGTCGATCTCGGTCTTGATCTTGATCAGCGCGTCCAGAACCATCGGGCCGCACTTGTCCATGTCGACGAAGTAGGTGTCGACGCGCGGGTTTTCGCCGTCATCGGGGTTCCAGCGGTAGATCTGGAACTTGCGGACGTTCCTGCCCTCGGGCTTCGGCCAGGTCTTGCCGACGCGGATCTTCGAGTTCTTCGGAAGGGTGAACTGGACCATCGGTCAGCCTTTCCAGTCGGGGCGTTCATAAAGCGGCCGCGACGGCGGCTGCCCGGATCTCTGGTAGACGCAGCTCTCGTAGACCTGCGCGGGGTCGCGGCCCTGGATGAAGTCCGAGGTGATCGTGACCTCGGCATTCGCGCCGACATTTCCCTTGCTGTCGACGCCGAAGCCGATCTCACCGCGCGGCTGCGTGGCAAGGCGCGCCTGCTGGAAACAGGCCTCTTCGGCCTGCGGCAGCGGGATCGGGCCGCAGGCGGCAAGGGGGGCGAGCGCGATCAGGACAAACACAAGGCGGCGCATCAATAGACCCTCGCCTTGGGCGCGATCTTCTTGAGGCTGATGCCGCCCTGATCCTCGGTCGTCAGCGGGTCGAGGTGTACCGGCCGGTCGCCCAGCGTGACCTTCGGGCCATCGACCCAGGCCAGGCTGTGCTTGCGCCAGTTCGCGTCGTCGCGGTTCGGGAAATCCTCGTGCGCATGGGCGCCACGGCTTTCCTTGCGCGCTTCGGCGGCGACGATCGTCGCCATCGCGTTCGGCATCAGGTTTGCCAGTTCCAGCGTCTCCATCAGGTCGCTGTTCCAGACCAGGCTGCGGTCGGTAACCCGGATGTCGTCCATCTTGGCGGCGACCTGGGTCATCTTCTCGACACCCTCGGCCAGCGTCTTCGACGACCGGAACACGGCGGCGTCGGATTGCATGGTCTTCTGCATCTCGAGCCGCAGGTCGGCGGTGCCGACACTGCCCTTGGCATGGCGCAACCCGTCAAAGCGCGCCAGCGCCTTGTCGACCCCTGCCGCATCGGTCGCGGGCACCGCCTCGCGCGGGTTCACCACCTGCCCGGCGCGGATCGCGGCGGCACGACCGAAGACCACGAGGTCGATGAGCGAATTGGA
This sequence comes from Pseudomonadota bacterium, assembly GCA_046050045.1. GTDB lineage: Bacteria > Pseudomonadota > Alphaproteobacteria > Rhodobacterales > Rhodobacteraceae > JAOADN01. The sequence continues at coordinate 1,565 of JBJOQI010000430.1, forward strand.
CCCCAGCCGGTTCGCCCCGTGCACAGAGGCGCAGCCCGCCTCGCCCACCGCCATCAGGCCGGGGAAGACGGCATCGGGGTGGCCGGCCGTGGGGTTCAGCACCTCGCCCCAGTAGTTCGTGGGAATGCCGCCCATGTTGTAGTGCACGGTCGGCAGAACCGGGATCGGCTGGCGGGTAACGTCCACGCCGGCAAAGATTTTCGCGGATTCCGAAATACCCGGAAGTCGCTCGTGCAGCGTCTCCGGCGGGATGTGCGACAGGTTCAGGTGGATGTGATCCTTGCCCTCGCCCACGCCGCGGCCTTCGCGGATCTCGATCGTCATGCAGCGGCTGACCACATCGCGGCTGGCCAGATCCTTGTAAGTCGGCGCATAGCGTTCCATGAACCGCTCGCCTTCGCTGTTGGTGAGGTATCCCCCCTCGCCCCGCGCGCCTTCGGTGATCAGGCAGCCCGAGCCGTAGATGCCCGTCGGGTGGAACTGCACGAACTCCATGTCCTGCAGCGGCAGGCCCGCGCGGGCCACCATGCCGCCGCCGTCGCCGGTGCAGGTATGGGCCGAGGTCGCGCTGAAATAGGCCCGGCCATAGCCGCCGGTCGCCAGCACCACCATCTTGGCGTTGAAGACGTGGATGGTGCCGTCATCAAGCTTCCAGCAGACGACACCGGTGCAGCGCCCGTCCGCCACCAGCAGGTCGATGGCGAAGTATTCGATGAAGAACTCGGCCTTCTGCTTCAGGCTCTGGCCGTAGAGCGTGTGCAGGATCGCGTGCCCCGTCCGGTCGGCAGCGGCGCAGGTGCGCTGGACGGGCGGGCCCTCGCCGTATTCGGTGGTGTGGCCGCCGAAGGGGCGCTGGTAGATCTTGCCCTCTTCGGTGCGGCTGAAGGGCACGCCGTAGTGTTCCAGCTCATAGACCGCGGCAGGCGCCTCCCGCGCCAGGTACTCCATCGCGTCGGTATCGCCCAGCCAGTCCGACCCCTTGACGGTGTCGTACATGTGCCACTGCCAGCTGTCGGGGCCCATGTTGCCCAGGCTGGCCGCGATGCCGCCCTGCGCGGCCACGGTATGGCTGCGGGTCGGGAAGACCTTGGTCACGCAGGCCGTGCGCAGCCCCTGCTCCGCCATCCCCAGCGTCGCGCGCAGGCCCGAGCCGCCCGCCCCCACCACGACCACGTCGTAGTTGTGTGTCTCGTATGCGTAAGCCGCCATCGGTCCGTTCCTTCAGAGCGCGAGCTTGATCAGCGCGAACAGCCCGGTGGCCATCAACGCATAGGACAGAAACATCGCCGCCCCGATCAGCACCTTGCGCATCGCCCCGTGCGCATAGTCCTCGATCATCACCTGGGCACCGTTCTTGAAGTGCAACAGCCCCACCACCAGCGTCAGCGCGGTCACGATCGCCGGGAAGGGCCGGGCGAAATAGGCCAGAACCTCGGCGTGTGGCGCGCCCAGGATGCGGCCAAAGGTAAAGACGAACAGCGGCGTCAGGATCGCCAGCGCCGCGGCACTGACCTGCATGTTCCAGAAATGCCCGGTGCCCGATTTCGCGGACCCCAGCCCCACGGCGCGCTTGCGGTCGGTCAGGTATGCCATCGCCGCCCCCTCACAGAACCAGAATTGTGATCACGGTCAGCAGGGCCGAGCCGATGAACATGCCCCAACCGAGC
>JBJOQI010000431.1:0-12246 GCA_046050045.1 Pseudomonadota bacterium
GATATATGAGGTTGGCGGCGATCAGGCAAGCAAAGCCCGCGAGGCCCCGGCCGGTCGGGGCTGGCAGGGCCCGGACGAACGGTTATGCTGCCGCCCATGCTGCGGATCGACGACACCATCACCATTGCCGACTGGGAACTGACCGAGAGTTTCTCGCGCAGTCAGGGCCCGGGCGGGCAGAACGTGAACAAGGTCTCGACCGCGGTCGACCTGCGGTTCGAGGCCGAGCGCAGCCCGAACCTGCCTGCGCCGGTCAAGGCGCGGCTGAAGCGGCTGGCCGGCAGTCGCTGGACGGCCGAGGGCGCGATCCTGATCCGGGTCGAGGAAACGCGCAGCCAGTTCCGCAACCGCGAGATCGCCCGCGAACGGCTGGCCGAGCTGATCCGCAAGGCGCTGGTCGCGCCGAAACGGCGGGTGGCGACGAAGCCCACCTTTGGCAGCACGCAGCGGCGGCTGAAGGCAAAGGCGGTCAGGGGCACGGTAAAGGCGTTGCGCGGGGCCATCGATGACGACTGAAACGACGTGGCACCGCATGGCAGAGACCGCGCTTGCCTATTGGGGCGGGACGGACCTGCCGCCCGTCCTGATCAAGGCGCGCGAGAATGTCGTGTTCCGCGCCACGCTTCGGTCCGGTGCCGAGGTCGCGCTGCGGCTGCACCGGCCGGGCTATCAGAGCCGTCAGGCGATCGAGGCGGAACTCGGCTGGGCAGACCGGCTGGCGGGCCAGGGGCTGCCGGTGCCGCGCGCGGTCAGGACGGCCAGTGGCGCGCTGACGGCACGTGCAGGCGACCGCGTCGCCTCGGCGGTCGGCTGGCTTGCGGGTACGCCGGTCGGGGCGGCCGAGCGAAGGCTCGACGGCACGCCCGAGGATCAGCGCCGCATGATGGTGCAGGTCGGCGCGCTACTGGCGCGCCTGCATGATGCGACCGACGGGCTGAACCTGCCGCCGGACTGGGACCGCCCGCGCTGGGACACCGAGGGGTTTCTGGGCAAGCACCCCCTCTGGGGCCGGTTCTGGGAAAACCCGGCCCTGTCGCCGGGCGAGCGCGACGTGATCCTGGACGCGGCCGCCGTGGCCCGCGGGATGCTGGCCGATTGCCATGCGGGCGGGACCGACTTCGGTCTGATCCACGGCGATGTCATGCGCGAGAACCTGCTTGCGCGCGACGCAGGGCTTGCCCTGATCGACTTTGACGACTCCGGCTGGGGTTGGCGGCTGTACGATCTGGCGACCGCAGTCTTTCAGAGCCTGGAGGAGCCGGCCCTGCCCGCAATCGTGGCCGGTTTGGTCGAGGGCTACAGGTCGGGGCGCGCGCTGTCGGCAAGCGATGCGGCACGGCTGCCGCTGTTCGTGATGCTGCGCACCTTCGCCAGCACCGGCTGGGTCACGACGCGGCTGGCGCCGGATAACCCGTGGCAGGCCCATTATGCCGGCCGCGCCGTGCGGCTGGCGCGCCATGTGCTGGACGGAACGTCACCATGGGCTGACCAATCGCATCCATCGGCGCAGATTGGCTAGATGACGGGATTCCCTGAATTCTCCCCTTGCCTGACCGCTGCTTTCGGCACAGAAACCCGGAAGTGAACGGGCAGATCAAACCACGTCAGACGCAGGCTAATGCTTAAGAAAGCTTTCATGCTCGTCACGGGCAACGCCTTTGCGTCGGCGCTGCTGCTGATCCGCAACCTGCTTGTCGCGCGCATGGTCAGCCCCGAGGACTACGGCATCGCCGCGACCTTCGCGATCTCGATGTCGATTGTCGAGATGGCCTCGTATCTCGGGTTGCAGCAGCTGATCGTGGTCGACAAGGACGGCGACGATCCGCATGTGCAGGCGGCCATGCAGGGGTTCCAGGTGTTCCGGGGCGTGCTGTCCTTTGTGCTGCTTCTGGCGATTTCGGGGCCCTATGCGCGGTTCCTGGGTATCCCCGAGGTGATCTGGGCCTATCAGGTGCTGGCGCTGGTCCCGCTGATGAACGGGTTGCAGCATTTCGACGTGCACCGGCTGAAACGCAGCATGACCTTCATGCCCTCGGTGGTCTCGACGGCGGTGCCTGCGGTGGTGGCGGTGGCCTCGCTCTGGCCGATCACCTGGGTCTACGACGATTACCGGGTGATGCTGGCCTCGCTTCTGGCGCAGGCGGTGGTGTCGGTCGTGCTGACGCATGTGATGGCGCGGCGGCCCTACAGGATCGCCTATGATCCGGCGGTGATCCGCAAGTCGATGGTCTTCGGCTGGCCGCTTCTGCTGAACGGGATCATGCTGTTTCTGGTGTTCAACGGCGAGAAGCTGATCGTCGGGCGCGAGCTTGGCATGGCCGAACTCGCCATCTTCTCGATGGGCTTCACGCTGACGCTGACGCCGACCCTGGTGATGGGCAGCTCGATCCAGACCTTCTTCCTGCCGCAGCTCAGCGCGGCGCAGGACCGGCAGGACGATTTCCAGCGCATCGGCGAGGTCACGCTCGAGGCCGGGCTGGTGGTCGGCATTCTGCTGGTGCTGGGCGCGCTGGTCTTCGGGGGGCCGCTGATCCACCTGCTGCTCGGGGCGAAGTACGCGGGCATGATGGCGATCATCGTGCCGCTGTCGGTGCTGCAGGCGATCCGCTCGGCCAAGACCGGCAGTTCGGTGGTGGCGCTGGCGCGCAAGCAGTCGGGCAACGCGATCGTCTCGAACCTGTTCCGCGTGGGGTCGCTGCCCCTGTCTTGGATCATCGCGGTGCAGACCGGCGACATCCTCGCGATCATCTGGGTCGGCATCGCGGCCGAGGTTCTGGGCTACATCGTGTCGCTGCGGCTGGTGCAGACGCGGGTACGGCTTTCGCTGCGCAGGCTGATGGCCACCAATGTCCTGACCGGGCTGACCTACCTGACCGCCATTCTGGTCAGCCAGAGCTATCATGCGCGGCCCTTGTTCCACGATCACCTGCACCTGGTACAGATGGTGCCCGTCGTGCTGGGGATTGCGGCGCTGCTGCTGATGGGGGGTCTCAGGCAATATCTCCTGCGTCGCTGGCGTGCGCGGCGCGGCTAGAACCTCGCTCGTCGCGGCGCTGGCGTCGTGGCCGCTGGCCGCGCCGGGGGCCGAGGTCACGGCCTTGCCCGCTTTCGACTGGACACCCGGTATCGAAGGCTTCGGCGGCATTTCCGACCTGATCGTGACCGCGCACGGCGCGGGTTTTGTCGCGGTCAGTGACCGTGGCACGATCTACCAGGGCCGGATTGCGCGGCGCGCGGGCGACGGCGCGGTGACCGCGCTGACGGTGACGGATAGCCTGCGCCCGCATGATACGACCGGGCGCGAGGTCTCGGGTTTCCGGCAGGATGCCGAGGATCTGGCACTTGGCCCCGACGGAGAGGTTGTCGTCGCCTTCGAGGGGCTGGCGCGCCTGACCGCCTTCCGCCCGCCCGACCCGACGCCCCGGCCGACCCACCCCTGGGACCAGTTCCGCGATCTCTGGGGCAACGAGGGGTTCGAGGCGTTGTCCCCGCTGCCGGGCGGCGGTCTTGTGGCCATCGCCGAATCGGCGCGGGACGGGGCCTACATGACATTCGTCCGGCAAAAGGACGGCTGGCAGGCTGGTCCGCCGATCCCGGGGGCCGACGGCTACGCGGCTTCGGGTGCCGATCTTGGGCCGGACGGGATGCTCTATCTGCTCGAGCGCACATTCGGGCTGGTTTCGGGCTTCGAGGCCCGGGTCAGGCGGATGCGTCCGACGGGGGCCGACTGGGCCGAGGTCGCGCCGGTCGATCTGCCGGAAGAGGCCCTGGGTCAGAACTTCGAAGGCATCAGCCTCTGGCAGGACGGATCGGGCGGGCTCTGGCTGACGCTGGTGTCGGACAACAACTTCCGCGCGGGCGAGCCCACGGTCATGCAGGAGTTCCGGCTTTCGCCCTGAGCGTCGCGGCACGGGCGCGGGCCGCGCGCAGGGCGGGCCGTTCGATCAGATGCCAGGACGGAACCGCGCAGGCGAGCGACAGGGGCAGGGCCAGCGCGATGTTCTGCAACGGCGACATCGGCCCCCAGAGCCAGATCACCAGCCCCTGCAACGGGAAGGCATAGATATAAAGCCCATAGCTGTAGTCACCGAGCCGGTTGTAGTGGCGAAGCAGGCCGGACGGGGCGACGGCAAGCGCCAGCGTCGCCCAGGACACGGCAAGGACAAGCAGGAATTCATAGGCTACCGTCCCCCGCGACAGGGCGGCCATCGCGCCCGCGGCCAGCACCGGCAGGGTGCCGACCGGCAGGCGGTGCCGCCAGAGAAAGGCCAGCATCCCCAGCGCAAAGGGCTGCGACAGCGGCATCAACTGGTCAAGCTGATGAAAGGTTGCCATCCCAAGGACGTCATGCAGGATCGTCAGGCCCAGCCAGAGCGCCAGCGCCACGGTGCCGGCCCCGCGCCTCGCCAGCAGCCCCGCAAGGCCGACGACGACCACTCCGGCATAGCAGGCCACCTCGTAGAGCAGGGTCCAGATCGACCCCTCGACCGACGGATAGGGATTGGTGTCGAAAACGCCGGGCAGGGTGAACTGCACCTTGAGCAGCGTGACGTTGCGCAGGATGAAGCCCCAGGTTTCCGCAGCCGTCAGGTAGGCAGGCAGCGGCAGCGACGTGACCGCAGGCCCGAGGACGAGGGCGACCAGCACGACCGAGACGCCCAGCCCCGGCAACAGCCGCGCCGCCCGCGCAAGCAGAAAGGCCGACAGCGACCTGCGCCCGGCGAAGCTGGCCGCGATCAGGTAGCCCGAGGCCGCAAAGAAGACGAGCACGGCAAGATGGCCGAGGGAATGGCCGAGAAGCCGTTCCAACGGCTCGTCGGTTCCGGGGCCAAGCGCGATCGGCCAGGCGTGCGACACAAGGACCGCCACTGCCGCCACCGCCCGGATCAGGTTCAGGTTGTTGTCCCGGTTGGAAAGACGGTCGTTCAGGGGCATCGCGTCTCTCTGGCGGGCTGTTCGGGCGGCCTGTTCGCAAAGTCTCGGGCAATCCCAGTTAACGAGGCATTAACGTTCCCGCAACATGCACAAATCCGGCGCGCCTGGCTTTGCCATCGGCGGGCGGGCAGGTTAGGTAGGCGGCAGTCAGAGCAGGTGTGCGGAATGAGTGCAGGCAAGACCCGGCGAATCCTGATCGTTGTCGAGAACCTGCCTGTTCCGCTGGACCGGCGGGTCTGGCTGGAAGCAACGACCCTCAAGGCCGCGGGCTACGAGGTCAGCGTGATCTGCCCGACCGGCAAGGGCTGGGTCGCGCCTTACGAAGAGATCGAGGGCATCCACATCCATCGCTACCCCGAGCCGGTCGAGGCGCACTCGGGTGCCGTCGCCTATGCACGGGAATATCTGCATTCCCTGGTCCACTGGTTCCGGCTGGCCCGCGTCGTGCGGCGCGAGCGCGGATTTGACGTGATCCAGGGCTGCAACCCGCCCGACCTGATCTTCCTGCTGGCCTGGTGGTACCGCCTGCGTGGCGTGCGCTACATGTTCGATCACCACGACGTCTGCCCAGAGCTGTTCGAGGCGAAGTTCGGTCGCAAGGGCCTGCTTTACCGGATCATGCTGATCTGGGAACGCATGACCTTTGCCACCGCTACCGTCAGCATCGCCACGAACGAAAGCTTTCGCGAGATCGCGGTGCGGCGGGGAAAGATGCGGCCCGAGGATGTATTCGTCGTCCGCTCGGCCCCCAGGGTCGAGAAGTTCGAGATCCGCCCCGCCGACCCGGCGATGCGCAAGGGTGCGGGCACGGTGCTTGGCTATGTCGGCGTGATCGGCCAGCAAGAGGGGATGGACCTGCTGGTCGCGGCGGTCGAGCATCTGGTCAAGCGGATGGGGCGGACGGACGTGCACGCGATCATCGTGGGCTTCGGGCCGGAACTGCCGAAAGTGCAGGCCGATGTCGAACGGCGAGGCCTGTCGGACTGGTTCACCTTTACCGGTCCGCTCTACGGTGAAGACCTGCTGCGTGCGCTGAACAGCTGCGACATCGGGGTCAGCCCGGACCCGAAGAACGCGATGAACGACATCTCGACCATGAACAAGGTCATGGAATACATGACGCTGGAAAAGCCCGTGGTGCAGTTCGACCTGAAGGAGGGGCGGGCGAGCGCGGGCGAGGCCTCGGTCTATGCGCGCGCCAATGATCCGGTGGATTTCGCGGCGCGGATTGCCGAGCTGATGGACGCGCCCGAGCGGCGCGCCGAAATGGGGCAGATCGGGCGTAGGCGGGTGCTGGACAGCCTCAGCTGGGCGCATTCGGCGCCGAAGCTGCTGGCGGCCTATGACCGGATCTTCGACAGGATCGGCGGCTCGAGGTAACGCGCGACCAACCAGCCTGCGACAAAGCCGCCAAGATGGGTCTGCCAGGCCAGCAGCCCGTGCATGGCATACCAAAGGATCAGGTTCAGCCCGGCAAGAAGCGCGATCGCGCGCCAGACCGGGGTCAGCCGCAGGCCGCGCGCCCGACGCTCGCTGTAATCCCAGGACAGAAGCGTTCCGGCCAGGCCGAAAAGCGCGCCCGATGCGCCGACAAGCGGGGCCGTCCAGTTCGACAGCATGACATATCCAAGCGCGCCGCCCGCCAGCGCCAGGACGTAGATGCCCAGAAAGCGCCCCACGCCCACGCGCTGCACGACCGGCGGGGCCAGCGAGAACAGCGTCAGCATGTTCACCGCAAAATGCAGCAGTCCCGCATGCAGGAAGCCGTAGGTGAGGAACATCGCCCAGGGCTGCGCGGGGTAGTTCGGGGCCCAGCTGGTCAGCAGCCCCGGCCAGAAACCCGCGAACTCGATCGCGGTCGCGCGCCAGCGCGTATCGCCCCAGAGGCCGGCCTCGGCCCCTGACAGCAGCAGCTCCGGCAGCAGGCAGAGCAGAAACAGCGTGCGCGTCGCCGCGCCCGCGCCACGGCGGGGTGCGATCCGGTCGTAATCGTCGTCGAGGGGGCCAATTCCTTCGGCCGGATCGGTCATTGCCGCGGCTGCTCAGAACGGGATGAAGCGGGGAAGGTCGGCAAGGCTCGCGGTCATGAAGCGCATCAGCCGCGCCTCGGCGTCGGCCTCGGTCTCCTCGGGGCCGATGGGCGTGACGTAGCGCACCAGTGCGCCGTCGGTGCGCCCCAGCGTCAGGCTGTCCTTCAGCACGCTCATCTTGGCGGTGAAGTCGTTCGAGATGCGCTTGCCGCGGCCTTCGAACCAGTAATAGACCAGCTGCTTGGACAGGCCCTTCTGGATCACGGCGCGGTTGGCGGTGAACTGCCCGTAGCCCGCCGCCGTCATGTCGAGCGGCACTTCCTCGATCGCGAAGACCTCCCAGCCGCCGGTGGGCAGGCAGACCTCGGGAGAGTGGATGCCCTGGCCTTCGGTCTGCTTGCGGTAATAGGCGACAAAGAAGCTGACCACGCCCTCTTCCTGCGGCGACTGGTAGATCGCGTTGATGTAGTCATCCGCACCCAGCACACGCTCGACATCCGGTTCGAGATCACCGGTAAAACCCTGCCAGCCGTCAAGGCTGCGCGGGTAGAGCGCAAGCGGATCGCGCGGGATGTTGGTGATCTGGTTGGCCGGCAGATAGGTCCAGGCGACCGAGGCCAGAAGCGTCAGGAAGGCCGCGGCAATCATCCCGCCCGAGGCGCGGATACCCAGCACCCGCGACGAGATTGACCCGAAGCCCTCGAAGTCGAGGTCGATCGCCTCGGCCAGCGGCAGCGGGTCGCGGGTCAGGCGCTGCAGGCCCATGGCCAGCAGGAACAGAAGCGCCACGCAGATCAGGAAGACGACCCAGCCTTCGAAGAAATGCAGGAAGCCCTCGGCCTGATCGATGCCATAGCGGTCCACCAGAATGCCGATCACGCCGATCCGGACCGAGTTCATCAGCACCGTCAGCGGCGCGGCGGTCAGCAGCAGCAGCGCCTTGTGCCACATCGGTCCGCGATAGAGGATTGCGAAGAGGTACGAGAAGGACAGGATCGGGAAGAGATAGCGCAGACCGGAACAGGCCTCGGCCACCTGAAGCTTGTAGACACCAAGGTCGATGACATTGCCTTCCAGATAGACCGGGATGCCGGCCATCGACACGAACCAGACCCCCAGCGCCGACGAGATGTATTGCAGCAGGATCGTCAGCTTCCAGTACAGGAACTGCGGCAGGGGCAGCATGAAGACCAGATGCAGCACCGGCAACTGGTGCAACCGGCCCCGGCGCCAGCCAAAGGCGGTGATGACCACGCCCGAGACCCACAGGATGAAGGCATAGGTCACGATGTCGGGGATGCGCATCATGTTGCCCAGCACCGCCACGACAAGGCTTGCCGCGATGATGACGACACCGGGCCAGCGGTCGGTCACGCGTTGCAAGGGCAGGGGCGCATGGCGCAGCTCGCGCAGGAAGAGGTAGAGCGAGATCAGCGGGATCAGCGGGCCGTGGCTGTATTCGGCGGTGGACCATGCCCGCGCCAGCGAGGCAAAGCCAAGCCAGAACACCGGCAGCGACCCGGCCAGCAGCAACGCAAAGACCGCCAGACCCGGAAGATTGATGCCGAGCGATGCGCCGAGGGGAACTTTGCCGTCGATTTCGGTCTGGGTCATTCCCGGAAGACTACTCGCTGAAGCACTACGCAATTGCGAAAGACTAAAGCCGCCACGCGAGGTTTTCCAGTGTGGGCGGCTTCACAACCGGCGGCGCAGGGACGATCGGGTTTCGTCCGGCCCGCCAAACCGGGCCGGACGCGAAAGATTGGCTCAGGGCCGGAAACTGAACTGCCGGTCGAGCGTCAGGAACAGCGACGAGGACTCGGCCGGTCCGATCGCGGCCTGGTCATCGACCCGGCGCAGCACAACGCCACCCTGCAGGTTCCAGTCGGTGGTCAGCGCGCGGGTATAGGCCGCCCGCAGGTTCGTGCGTTCGACCGTGGGGGTCGCGCCCGTGCCGCCGTCTTCGGTCCGGCCATAGTCGACGGTCACGTCGAACTTCGACACGCTGTCGATGTCCTGCACGTAGGACAGTGACAGGCGGGTGTCGATGACCTCGTTGTTCTGGTTGTTGGTCGTGCTGGCCCGGCGGAACGACACGTCAAAGCTCGATGACCGCAGTTGCGTGCCGTAGGTGACGGTGGCGATCCAGTCGATGCCGCTGCCCGGCCCGTCGGTCAGGCCGAGCGTCGCGCCCAGATTGCCGTTCGGCAGTTGCAGCTGGCGGCCGAAGGACAGCGTCGTGCGCTCGCCGTTCTGGTTCTGCGACTGGTCGAGATCGAAGCTTGCCGTGCCGTTCTGGAAGGTCTGCACCAGGCCGATGGCATAGGTGGCCCCGTCGCGCGTCGAGGTGCCGCCAAGCGTCGTGGTCTCGATTTCCGACCAGCCCAGGCGCGCGTTCAGCGCAAGCGTCTGGGTCAGCTCATGCGCAAGGCCCACCGAGAGGTTGCGGGTATCGCGTTCGGTCTGCGGGGCATCGTTGGCGCTGTACCAGCTTTCGTCGGCATCGAGCGTCAGTTGCGTGATCGGCGACAGGGTGAAGCGCACCGATGCACCGAGGCTGTCGGTCTCGCTGTCAAACAGCGCCGGGTTCACGACGCCCGAGAAATCCTTCTCGTCATGCCCCAGCCGGAAGGTCGCGCCGATCGGGTCGTTGATGCCGGTGTCGAAGGTCAGGCGCAGGCTTTTGGTTTCCTGCGTGCCGCCGTCGCCGACCAGCGGTCCGAACTGCTGTTCTTCCTGTTCCACCTGGAAGGGATTCAGGAACTCGCGGTCGGCATTGCGGTAGCGTCCGTCGACCGACAGGCGGCTGTTGCCGGTGTCGAGCGCATAGGTCAGGCGCAGGTTCGGGTCTTCCAGACCCGCGATCGACCGCCCCGGAATCTCGGCGAACCGCAGCACGGCCGAGCCGGTCAGCGCAAGACGCGAGATCTGGGTCGCCGAGGTCAGCCCGAAGGTAAGCGTATTGTCCCAGATCGTCGTGGTGCCGCCGCTGAGCGGGCGAAGCTGGAAGTTGTCATCGACGCTGAGGCTGGACTTGATGCCAAGGTCGACCTGCAGGCCGCCAGTCGCACCAGCGCCTCCCTGGGGGGAGGCGATGGTCGGATAGGCTGCTGAGAGTGCCGCGATGATCGCGGTCGTTGTTTTGCTCGTCCCCACCAGAAGGCCGCCCTCTATTCGAACAATCGACGCTCGGGTACGACGATGACGTCACCGGTTCTCAGAACGATGACGGGAGCCTTCGCGCCCGACTGCACTGCCTTGTAGTTGAATTGGTAGACCGACTCGAGGCCCGAATTGCGGTCGGCACGGCGCAGCTGGATACGCTTGGTCGCCGCAAACTTGGTCAGGCCGCCGCTTTCGGCAAGGAACTGAAGCAGCGTCGTGCCGGGTTCGACGTCGATGCGGCCGGGGCGGTTGACCTCGCCGATGGCATAGACGGCCACGGTCTTGGTGTTCGACGCATTGGTCGCGGCCAGCTGTGCCGCCGCCTGCGTCGCCGCCGTGGTCGAGGGATTGAGCTGCGACACCGTCAGGAACACCGTGGGCGGCGCGGCGAAGTTCGGCGCAAGCGCGGCCGAGATCGCGCCCTTGAGCCCGTCGATCGTCTGGCCGCGCGCCGAGAGGGTGCCGGCCAGCGGGATGCTGACGCTGCCGTCGGGAAGAACCAGCAGGCTGCGATTGAGACTCGAGTCCTCGATCACCTCAAGCTGAAGCACGTCACCGGGCTGGATACGATAAGAGCCCTGGGCCCAGGCCGCAGGAGCAATCACAAGCGCCACGAGAAGCGCGACAATGGTCTTGAACATGGTTCCACCCCATGTGTTCCGATTCGGAGTGACACTACGCCTGAACGCGCGGGAAAACAAAACCTTGTCGCCCGATCCTGAGACAGTTGCCACCCCGGTTTACCTTTCGTGCCCCGCTGGCAACACAAGCAGCCATTCACGCCGCGCGGGGGGTGCGGTCACTCGCCCGGTGTCACGCCCTCGGCCGCCAGCGATTCGGCGGTCTTGCGGCTTTCCTCGACAAAGGGCCGGGTGTCGCCTGCGGGTGCCAGATCGATCACGCGGGCGAACTGGCGGGCGGCTTCGGGCTTTTTGCCCTGGGCCAGCAGCGCCATGCCGTAGTGATACTGCACCGAGGCGTCCTCGGGCAGGCCCTCTGCCGCCTTGGCAAGCTCGGCCTCGGCCTCGTTCAGCTGGCCGCGGCGATAGGCGATCCAGCCATAGGTGTCCTGATAGGCGGGCACGGTGCTGCCGCGCAGGCGACGCGCGATCAGCTCGGCGCGGGTCAGGCTTTCGTCATCGGACCGGTGCGTGGTGATCAGGCTTGCGAGGTTGTTCGCGATGATCATGTTGGCGCTGTTCTTGGCATAGAGCTGTTCGTAGATCGCGATGGCGCCATCGAGGTCGCCCTGGCTTTCCAGGAAGCCCGCCTTGGCCCAGAGCAGCTCGCCAAGGTCCGGGTTCGCGGCCAGCGCCTCGTCGAGGACTTTCTCGGCCTCGTCGGCGCGGGTTCCGGCCGAGGCGACCGAACGATAGAGCGCCATCCAGACCTGTGTCCGCGCCGGGTCTTCGGCCAGAAGCGCGCGGAAGGTGGCCTCGGCCGGCTCGTTCATGCCGTTCACGACCTGGACCGAGGCCAGGATGAAGCGCAGCGACGGGTCGTCGGGCGCGGTTTCGGCGATCTTCTGGGCATAGGCGAGCGCCGCACGGTTGTCGCCGTCGGCAAGGTGCGCGCGGACGATCGCGACCTTGGCGCTGAGGCCGGCGGTACCGTCGTCGACCAGCCCCTGCAGGTAGCCGATGGCCTGATCGGTGCTTTGCTGGCCTTCAAGGATGGCCGCGCGCAGGCCGGTCACCGCGTCAAGCAGGGCGGGGTTGTCCATCCCTTCCAGCTCGGCGGCGACGGCCTCGGCCCGCGGCCAGTCCTTGATGCTGACGTAAAGCTCGCCCAGCGGCAGCAGCAGCGAGACATTGCCCGGCGACAGCCGCAGCGCGTCGATCAGGATCGGTTCCGCCGTCAGCAGCTCGCCCGTGGCGGCCAGCGCCTGGGCATAGCGCAGGCTTTCGTTCGGCGCGCCGCCCGCGGCCTCGACCGCCAGCGCCAGCATGTCGCGCATCAGTTCGGTATTGCCGTCACGTTCATGGGCCTGCGCCATCAGGGTCAAAAGCTCGGCGTCCCGCGGGTTGTCGTCAACCGCGCGGCGCAGGTCCTGGATCGCCTCGCCCACCTGATCGTTCAGGATCAGGCTGCCGGCCTTCATCTTCATGGCGTCGAG
>JBJOQI010000432.1:0-3033 GCA_046050045.1 Pseudomonadota bacterium
ACTGGATCGACCAGACATAGATCCCCCAGTTGACCGAGATCAGCGCCGCCGTCACCGCCGCCATCCCCAGCATCCGCGGATTGCGGATCGCCGCCCTCAGGTCTGCCGTCCGCCCCAGCCAGACCAGCAGCGCCAGCGACACCGGCACCGACCAGACGATCCGGTGCGCCACGACCTCGACGGTCGGGATATGCGCCAGCGCCTTCATGTAGAAGGGCAGGAACCCCCAGAGGCAGTAGACCAGCAAGGCCAGTGCAAAGCCCCTGGGCGTATCGACGTTGCGCGGCGCGGTGGCCTGTTCCTGCGGCATCAACTCTCCCTGGCGCGCCGCCGGTGCCCGCGCCGTACTTCCCTGCGTGATGGCCGGCCTGTCCTAGCGGCGCGACCGCAGAACACCGATGGCCATCATCACGACACCAAGGCCGATCAGGCCACCGCCAATGGTTCCCATGGTCCGCTGGATGGTTTCGGCCCCGCCCTCGACATCGGGCGGGGGCAGGTTCGACGGCACGGCCAGAGCCAGCAGTCCGAAGACCACCGCCACAAGCCCGGCCAGCGCCGCACCGGGGCGAAAGAACGCCTTCATCCCGCTTACGCCCTCAGGATCGACCGGCCGGCATATTCCGCCGTCTCGCCCAGCATTTCCTCGATCCGGATCAGCTGGTTGTACTTGGCCAGACGGTCCGACCGCGACAGCGACCCGGTCTTGATCTGCCCGCAGTTCGTCGCAACCGCGAGGTCCGCGATGGTCGCGTCCTCGGTCTCGCCCGAGCGGTGGCTCATCACGTTGGTATACCGCGCGCGGTGCGCCATATCGACGGCCGCCAGCGTCTCGGTCAGCGAGCCGATCTGGTTCACCTTCACCAGCATCGAGTTCGCGCAGCCCTTCGCGATACCATCCGCCAGACGGCGCGGGTTCGTCACGAACAGATCGTCCCCCACCAGCTGCACCTTGCCGCCCAGTCGGTCGGTCAGGGCCTTCCACCCCTCCCAGTCGTCCTCGGCCATGCCGTCCTCGATCGAGATGATCGGATAGTCCGCGACCAGCCCGGCCAGATAGTCCACATTCTGCGCCGAGGTCAGCGACTTGCCCTCGCCCTTCATCTCGTACTTGCCGCCCTTGAAGTATTCCGTCGAGGCGCAGTCGAGCGCGAGGTAGATGTCATGGCCCGGCTTGTAGCCCGCCTTCTCGACGGCCTTCAGGATGAAATCCAGCGCCTCGCGTGTCGATTGCAGGTTCGGCGCAAAGCCGCCCTCGTCACCGATCCCGGTGTTGTGGCCGGCGTCGTGCAGTTCCTTCTTCAGGGTGTGGAACACTTCCGACCCCATGCGCACCGCTTCGCGGATATTCGCGGCGGCGACCGGCATGATCATGAATTCCTGGATGTCGATCGGGTTGTCGGCGTGCTCGCCGCCGTTGATGATGTTCATCATCGGCACCGGCAGCACGCGGGCCGAGGTGCCGCCGACGTAGCGGTACAAGGGCTGCATGGTGAAATCGGCCGCGGCCTTGGCCACCGCCAGCGACACGCCAAGGATCGCGTTCGCGCCGAGACGGCCCTTGTTCGGCGTCCCGTCCAGCTCGATCATCAGCCGGTCGATGGCCACCTGTTCGGTCGCGTCCTCGCCCACCAGGTTCTCGGCGATCTCGCCGTTCACCGCGGCCACCGCCTCCAGCACGCCCTTGCCCTTGTAGCGCGACTTGTCGCCGTCACGGCGCTCCACCGCCTCATGCGCTCCGGTCGAGGCGCCCGAGGGCACCGCCGCCCGGCCCATGGTTCCGTCCTCAAGGATCACGTCGACTTCGACGGTCGGGTTGCCACGGCTGTCGAGGATTTCGCGGGCGTGAATGTCGACGATGGTGCTCATGGGTATCTCCAAGGCTACGTTGGGTAATGTCGCTGCCCCCTTTAGCGGCGGATTGTGACAGGGGGAAGAGGATTGCGACGGAACCGGCCCTGACGCACGTTCAACGCCGAAAGGAGACAGGCATGACCGACACGCACCACCACCACGACGAGGGATTCTGGGCCGACCTTCACGGCGGCATCGGGCGGCGGGGGCTGCTGACGCTTCTGGGCGGCGCATCGCTCGGCGCGGCAGGCCTTGCCTTCCTGCGCGCAGGCGCTGGCCAGGCACAGGCCAACGTCACCGGCACCGCCGCCGACGGCTCGACCTGCGTGGCGATCCCGACCGAGACGAACGGCCCCTACCCCGCCGACGGCACCAACGCCTTCCAGGGCTCGACCGTCAACGTGCTGACCGAAACCGGCGTGATCCGGCAGGACATCCGCCCGTCGTTCGCGGGCTATCAGGGCAAGGCCGACGGCATCCCCTTGCAGATCGACCTGCAGGTCGTCACGGTCGAGGGCTGCGCGCCCAAGGCCGGGGCCGCGGTCTACATCTGGCACTGCGATGCGGCGGGCGGCTATTCCATCTATGCCGTGACCGAAGCAAACTACCTGCGCGGCATGCAGATTGCCGACGGCGACGGCCGCGTCAGCTTCACCACCATCCTGCCCGGCACCTACGAGGGCCGCTGGCCGCATATCCATTTCGAGGTCTTCGCCAGCGCCGAGGCCGCCGTCAGCGGCAACGACGCCCTTCTGATCGCCCAGATCGCCTTCGACGGACCGGCGCTGATGGCGCTCTATCAGGCCGATCCCCGCTATGCCGAAAGCACCGGCCCGCTCGGCCGCGTCAGCCTGTCGTCGGACATGGTCTTCCGCGACAACTCGCCCGAGCAGATCGCGCAGCAGACGCTGGCGCTGACCGGCGACGGGAACGGCCTTGCCGGGTCGCTCGTCGTTCCGATCCGGGGCTGACGATCATCGCAGCAGGGGCCACGCCGACCGGTTCAGGCGGCGCGGGCCTGCCGGCGCAGCCGCGCCTCGCGCGCGAAGGTGTAAAGCCCCGACCCCACGACCAGCGCCGCGCCGGCGATCATCCAGCCGTCCGGCCTTTCACTCAGGAAGACCGCCGCGATGACCAGCGAAAAGACCAGCCGCGAATAGCGATAGGGCGCGACCGCAG
>JBJOQI010000433.1:0-4707 GCA_046050045.1 Pseudomonadota bacterium
CCGGGTCATGCTGGCGAATCCAGGGGCCGATCTGGTGCCACTTCACTTTCCAGTCGTCGGGGTCGACCACGACCAGCATGTTGTTGTCGCGGATCGACAGCAGCAGGTCGCCGGCCTGGAACATCGGGAAGGCTTCCGCCATCGAGGACTTGAGCTCGGTGATCTTGTTCAGGTGCAGCAGTTCGAACCGCCCCATGACGTCGGGGTAGAAGTTGATGCCCGTCGAGGTCAGCAAGGGCTCGAAACCGTTGTCGTAGAGAATGCGCATCACCGACTTGCGGATGACAACCTCGCCATCGGCCGAGACCTTGAGGATCAGGTCATCGGCGAAATCGGTCGGCACGGGAACATCGGTGAAGGGAGGAAACACCTCGTCCGGTGCGGTCGAGCCTGCGGGGAAGTAGTTGCGCGAGGGGATCCAGTAGCCGCCATCCTCGGCCTTGTCGATCGAGTGGTGGGTCGCCTCGGCAATCGTCCAGAGCGGCTTGCCGCAGCGGTCAAGCTTGACCGTGCCGCCATATTCGAAGTTGAACAGGACCGAGCCGTCGGGCTCGATGTACGAGCCGTGGATGTCGATGTTCAGGTCGGTCCAGGGGATGTGGCCGTCGAACTTGGACGGGTCGGGGAAGTGCTGCGAGAAGAGCGCGGGCCAGGTGGCGAGCGTCGCGCCACTGCGGTCGATCAGCGAAAGCCCGGGGCCTGCGCCGAAGAAGCTGGACAGAAGCACGCGGCTGCCGTCGTCGGGCAGCGTGTTGATCGTCACGCCTTCTCCGGGCTTTCTGCCCTCGCGCACGAAGCCGGGGGGTGGCCCGACCTCCAGATGGTTCGGAAGCTCGTTGATGGCGAGTTTCGCCGTGTTCCAGAAGTACTTGACGACGACGTAGATCCCGTTCTGCGACACCGCAGAATAGAAGCCGAAGCCGATCAGGCCAAAGATGACAAGCAAGGTGGCTGCGGCCTTGAAGATCACCTGGCCGATGCCGCCTTCTGTTTCGTCCTGCATAGCGCGCCTCCGATTACCGAAGGCTGGTTCGCAATGCTTCGTGGCAAAAGAATGGAATTCCTGCGGATTGCGCAGAAATCGTCAACAATGAGTGCGTCCGTTTGGCCGGGGTCGGGTCAGGTGCCGCGCGACAGGGCGGCGACACCGGTGCGCGCCACGTCGATCAGGCCGAGCGGGCGCATCAGGTCGGCGAAGGCGTCGATCTTCTCCGACGTTCCGGTGATCTCGAAGATGAAGCTTTCCAGCGTCGTGTCGACGACCTTGGCGCGGAAGATGTCGGCCAGCCGCATCGCCTCGACGCGCTTGTCGCCGGTGCCGGCCACCTTGAACAGTGCAAGCTCGCGTTCGACGGCCTTGCCCTCGACGGTCAGGTCGTGGACGTCATGCACCGGCACCAGCCGCGAGAGCTGCGCCTTGATCTGTTCGATGACCGAGGGAGTTCCCCGGGTAACGACCGTGATGCGCGAGCGGTGGCCCTTGTGGTCCACCTCGGCGACGGTGAGGCTGTCGATGTTGTAGCCGCGTCCCGAGAACAGGCCGATGACCCGCGCCAGGACGCCCGCCTCGTTGTCGACAAGCACGGCGAGGGTGTGCTGCTCGATGACCGCCGCATTGGGGTCGCGCAGGTCGTAGGCAGAGTGGCTCGTCGAGCCTTTCTTGATGTTCAGCGCAGCCATCTTTCTGTCGTCCTCTGGTGGTCGGCGGTCACTGCGCGGGGCAGGACCAGTCCTTTACGGTGAAGTAGTCGGCCGGGAAGACAAGCGCCTCGGACAGCTCGTAGATCAGCGTGTCGTCGTAGCGGTTGATGTATTCCCAGATGATCTGGCCGTCCTTGTCGATCTCGAAGGCGCGGCCGCCTTCGAATTCGGTGACCATGTAGCCGCCTTCCGGCGTCGGGTCGATCTTGCCGCGGATGACGGTCAGGATCTCTTGCCCCGGGCGGTTGCCGTAGACCGTCCGGGTCGCGCCGTTCTTCGGGTCGATGTTCATCACCTCGGACACGAAGGGCGCGTCGGGCTTGAAGCTCTGGTTCGGGCCGAGGCTGGTGACGTAGGCATTGTTGTTGAACACCGAGATCGTGCCATCGGGCATGAATTCCGGGTCGTGCTGGCGCAGGAAGGGGCCAAGCTGGTGCCACTTGATCTTCCAGGTGTCGGGATCGACCACGGCCAGAAGGTTGCTGTCGCGGATCGAGAACAGCAGGTCGCCAGCCTCGAACATCGGGAAGGCGGTCGCCATCGAGGGCTTGAGTTCGGTGATCTTGTTCAGGTGCACAAGCTCGTAGCGGCCGTACTGGTCGGGGTAGAAGTTCTGGCCCGTCGCCGTCATGATCGGCTCGAGCCCGTTGTCGAGCAGCACCCGCATCACCTGCTTGCGTGCCAGGGTCTCGCCGGTGGCCGAGACCTTGAGAAACTCGTCCGAGGCAAAGTCGATGGGCGTGCGGACATCGGTGAAGGGCGGGAACTGGTTTTCCGGGTCGGTCGGGTCCTGCGGGAAATGCCGGCGCGAGGGGATCCAGTAGCCGCCGCCCTCGGCCCGGTCGATCGAGTGGTGCGTGGGCTCGACGAGCGTCCATTCGGTCTTGCCGCAGCGGTCCTTCTTGACGGTCCCGGCATATTCGAAGTTGAAGATGACCGATCCGTCCGGTTCCATCTGCATCCCGTGGATGTCGACGTTCAGGTCGGTGCGCGGGAAATGCCCGCGGAACGGCTCGGTATCTGGCGTTTCCTCGGTGAAGCTTGCGCGCCACTCGGCTAGCACCGTGCCGTCGCGCGTGACCAGGCGCAAGCCGGGCCGGTCGCCGAAGAAGCTGGACAGAAGGATCAGCTTTCCGTCGCCGCCGGTCTTGTCGATGGTGACGCCGCTGCCCGGCTGGCGGCCTGGGCGGGTGTATTCGGCGGGCGGCCCGACCTCTAGGTGGTTCGGAAGTTCGTGGGCGACCAGCGTGGTCGTGTCCCAGAGATACTTGACGGCGCGGAAGACGCCGTTCTGGGAAAGCGCCGAATAGATGCCGAAGCCGACCGCGCCGATCAGGACGAGGAGTGTTGCAAGAACCCGGATCAGGGCGCTGCCCACGCCGCTGTCGTCGTCGTCGCTCATTCTGGTCTCCGTGTGCCTGTCATTCTTGTTGGCCGAGCCTTAACACGGGCTTGCCCGGCTGCGAGCAGCCGGGCCGGCCGGGCATTTCTGCCGTTGGTCCGGTGTTACACAAGAACCGCACCCTTGGCGCCGATCGCGCCCTGGGTATCGGCCTCGCCCAGCAGCATCTCGTTGTGGGGCTTGCCTGACGGGATCATCGGGAAGCAGTTCTCGTGCTTTTCGACAAGGCAGTCGAAGATCACCGGACCTTCGTAGCGGATCATCTCCATGATCGCGTCGTCGAGGTCTTTCGGATCGGCGCACTTGATGCCCTTGGCCCCGAAGGCCTCGGCCAGCTTCACGAAGTCGGGCAGGCTTTCGGACCAGGAGTGCGAATAGCGTTCGCCGTGCAGAAGTTCCTGCCACTGGCGCACCATGCCGAGGCGTTCGTTGTTCAGGATGAACTGCTTGACCGGGGCACGGAACTGCATCGCGGTGCCCATTTCCTGCATGTTCATCAGCCAGGACGCCTCGCCCGCGACATTGATGACCAGCGACTTGGGGTGCGCGATCTGCACGCCGATACTGGCGGGCAGGCCATAGCCCATGGTGCCGAGGCCACCGGAGGTCATCCAGCGGTGCGGTTCCTCGAAGCCGAGGAATTGCGCCGCCCACATCTGGTGCTGGCCCACCTCGGTCGTGATGTAGCGGTCCATGCCCTTGGTCAGCGCCTCGAGCCGTTGCAGCGCATACTGCGGCTTGATGGTCTTGTCGGAGTTCTTGTAGTTCAGGCAGTTCACCGCCCGCCATTCGGCGATCTGCGCCCACCACTTAGTCAGCCCCTCGCGGTTGACCTTGCGGCCGCGCGACTTCCAGACCTTCAGCACGTCTTCCAGCACATGCGCCACGTCGCCCAGGATCGGGACATCGACATGGATGACCTTGTTGATCGACGAGGGGTCGATGTCGATATGCGCCTTCTTCGAGCGCGGGCTGAAGTCGGCGATGCGGCCGGTGATGCGGTCGTCGAAGCGCGCCCCGACGTTGATCATCAGGTCGCAGCCATGCATCGCGAGGTTCGCCTCGTAAAGCCCGTGCATCCCCAGCATCCCGAGCCACGATTTTCCGCTGGCCGGGTAGGCGCCAAGTCCCATCAGTGTCGAGGTGATGGGGAAGCCTGTGGCCTCGACCAGTTCGCGCAGAAGCTGGCTGGCCGCGCGGCCCGAGTTGATGACCCCGCCGCCGGTGTAGAACACCGGGCGTTCGGCGGTTTCCATCATCTCGACCAGGCGGGTGATCTGGTCGATGTCGCCCTTCACGCGCGGCTGGTAGTGGGCGACGCGCGCCTCTTTCGGGGGCGTGTAGGTGCCGGTGGCGAACTGCACGTCCTTGGGAATGTCGATCAGCACCGGGCCGGGGCGGCCGTGTGTGGCGATGTGGAAGGCCTGATGCAGCGTTTCGGACAGCTTGTCGGTCTCTTTCACCAGCCAGTTGTGCTTGGTGCAGGGCCGGGTAATGCCCACGGTGTCGGCCTCCTGGAAGCCGTCGGTGCCGATCATGAAGGTGGGCACCTGGCCCGACAGCACGATGATCGGGATCGAATCCATGAGCGCGTCGGTCAGGCC
>JBJOQI010000434.1:0-16661 GCA_046050045.1 Pseudomonadota bacterium
AACCACAAAACTCCAAACAATATAAGGCAACGTCCAAAATGTTGATACGACCTGTATTCAGATCAGCTCGGCGCTGGTCCTGCTGATGTCGATCCCGGCGCTCGCGCTGTTCTACGGTGGCCTTGTGCGCACCAAGAACATGCTGAGCCTGCTGATGCAGGTCTTCATGATCGTGTCCGTCGCCGCGGTGGTTTGGGTCGTCTACGGCTACAGCCTCGCCTTCACCTCGGGCAATGCCTACATCGGCGGCTTCTCGAAGGCCTTCCTTGCCGGCGTGAACACCGGCACCTTTGCCGCGACCTTCTCGAACAACGTCTACATTCCCGAATATGCCTTCGTCATCTTCCAGATGACCTTCGCCTGCATCACGCCGGCGCTGATCGTGGGCGCCTTCGCGGAACGGGTGAAGTTCTGGCCGCTGATGCTGTTCACCGTGCTGTGGCTGACCTTCTCGTACTTCCCGATCGCGCACATGGTCTGGTACTGGGCCGGCCCGGACTTCCTGCCCGACGCGCCGACGGATTTCGGCCTGCTCTGGGGCTGGGGTGCGCTCGACTTCGCCGGTGGCACGGTCGTCCACATCAATGCGGGCATCGCGGGCCTGATCGGCTGCCTCGTGATCGGCAAGCGCATCGGCTTCAACAAGGAAGCCATGCCGCCCCACTCGCTGACCATGACGATGATCGGTGCCTCGCTGCTGTGGGTTGGCTGGTTCGGCTTCAACGCGGGTTCCAACCTTGAGTCGAACGGACTGGCGGCGCTGGCCTTCCTGAACACCTTCGTCGCCACGGCTGCCGCCGCGCTGTCCTGGTCGATCGTGGAACAGCTTGGCCATGGTCGCCCGTCGCTTCTGGGTGCGGTCACGGGTGCGGTCGCGGGCCTTGTCGCGATCACCCCGGCTTCGGGCTTCGCCTCGCCCATGGGTGCGCTGGTGCTTGGCCTGATCGTCTCGCCCGTCTGCTACATCTTCGTGTCCTACGTGAAGAAGAGCATGGGTTATGACGACAGCCTCGACGTCTTCGGCGTGCACGGCATCGGCGGCATCGTCGGGGCCATCGGCACGGCGATTGTCGCGGACCCCTCGCTTGGCGGTCAGGGCTTCTTCGACTACACGCAGTTCCCTGCCGTGGCCGGAAGCTACGACATGGGCGTGCAGCTGATGACCCAGATCAAGGCCGTGCTGGTCACCATCGTCTGGACCGGCGTTGTCTCGGCGGTGCTGTTCTACGGCATCAAGGCGATCTTCGGGATCCGTCCGTCGGCCGACGACGAGCGCCAGGGGCTCGACCAGACCTCGCACGGCGAAAGCGCCTACAACTACTGATCGCGTTCTCCCTCGCGACCAGAACGGAAGAGCCGGCGGATCACTCCGCCGGCTCTTTCGCGTTCAGCTTTCCGGCGTTCAGACGCCCACGTCGAGGATGGCGCGGGCGAGGACCGGCACCGTCCGGTCGTTCAGCCCGGCGATGTTGAGCCGCGAGTCGCCCACCATGTAGATCGCGTGCGTCTCGCGCATTGCCTCGACCTGCGCGGGCGTTGCGCCAAGGCGCGAGAACATGCCGCGGTGATTCCTGATGAAGTCGAAGCGGTCGCTGTTGGTCAGGCGGCGCAACTCGTCCGCAAGGCGGATGCGCAGGCCGAGCATGGTCTGGCGCACCTCTTCCAGTTCCGCCTGCCAATCGGTGCGCAAGGCGGCGTCGCCCAGGATCATCGTCACCAGCCGCGCCCCGTGATCGGGCGGAAAGGAGAAGTTGTAGCGGTTGAGCGAGGCGAGGTTTCCCGCCGTCACGTCGCGGCGCGCCGGGTCGGACAGCGCGATCAGCAGCCCCGTGCGTTCGCGGTAGATGCCGAAGTTCTTGCTGCAGGAGGCCGCGATCAGCACCTCGGGCAAGCGCTGCGCGATCAGGCGGGTTCCGGCGGCGTCCTCGTCCAGCCCGTCGCCGAAGCCCTGATAGGCAAGGTCGATCATCGGCAGCGCGCCGGTGCGCGCAAGCAGGTCGGCCACCGCCGACCATTGCCCGGTCGTCAGGTTGGCTCCGGTCGGGTTGTGGCAGCAGCCGTGCAGCAGCACGACATCACCCGCCTTCACCGCCGCAAGGTCGGTCATCATCCCTTCGAAATCGACGCCGCGGCTGGCGGCATCGAAGTACCTGTAGTTCCGGGTCGGAATTCCCAGATAGCCCAGGATCGACAGGTGGTTGGGCCAGGTCGGGTCGCTGACCCAGACCGTCGCGCCAGGGCTGGCGAGCTTCACCAGCTCGAAGGCCTGACGCACCGCCCCGGTTCCGCCAGGCGTCGCGACAGCCGAGATGCGGTCGCTGGGGACCGTCCCGCCGAAGATCAGGCCGGTCATGGCCTCGTGAAAGCTGGGTTCCCCGGCAAGGCCGGTATAGGTCTTGGTCGTCTCGGTTTCCCACAGCCGCTTCTCGGCGGCCTTCACGGCGCGCATCACCGGGGTCAGGCCCGTTGGGTCCTTGTAGACGCCGACGCCGAGGTCAATCTTTTCCGCGCGGGGGTCGGCCCGGTATTGCCCCATCAATGCAAGTATCTTGTCCGCGGGCTGGGCCTTCAGGTTTTCAAACATCGCCTACCCCTTCGCGACCTTGAGGTCGCCGTACATGCCCCATTCGGCCCATGACCCGTCATAAAGCGCATGGTCGCGCTTGCCGATGCGTTCAAGCGCCAGGTTGATGATCGCTGCCGTAACGCCCGATCCGCAGGAGGTGATGACGGGTTTCGTCAGGTCCGCCCCGGCAGCGGCAAAGACTGCGCGCAGGTCGGCCTCGTTCTTCATCGTTCCGTCGTCGTTCAGAAGCGTGCGGTAGTGCACGTTGACCGAACCCGGAATATGCCCAGACCGCAGACCGGCACGCGGCTCGGGTTCTTCGCCCCTGAACCGTCCGGGCGACCGGGCGTCAAGGATAGTGTAATCGCCCAGCTTGGCCGCCGCCGCGACCTGGGTCACGTCCTTCACCAGCCCGGCCTGCCGCTGCACCGTCATGTGCCGGTCGCGCAGGGTCGGGGCCATGTCCTCGACCGGTCGGCCTTCGGCGAGCCACTTCGGCAGGCCGCCGTTCAGGACAGCCACATCGGTCTTGCCCATAAGGCGGAAGGTCCACCAGACCCGCGCCGCGCTGAAGAGGCCCGCCCCGTCATAGATCACCACCTGATGCCCGTCGCCTACGCCCATCGCCCGCATCCGGCTGATGAACTTCTCGGGCGGGGGTGCCATGTGGGGCAGGCCCGACCGGGTATCGGAAATCTCGTCGATATCGAAGAAGCGCGCGCCAGGAACATGCGCGGCCCTGTATTCGGCTTTCGGATCGCGCCCGGCATCGGGCAGATACCATGACGCGTCCAGAATCCGCAGGTCGGGGTCGCGCAGATGCGCGGCCAGCCAAGCGGTGGATACGAGTGTCTTGGGGTCTTCGGTCGCCATCCTGCGTCCTCGCCAATCGGATGATCCGACTTACACGCGCCATTGCGGGCTAGGCAAGGCTGGCGGTCCCGCCCGACAGAAAGGGCGGCCCCCTCGGACCGCCCTTTCCCTGTCATTCAGCCGGAAATCAGGCCTTGGCCATCATCGACTTGACGATGCCCACGATCGCCATCAGCACGCCGCCGCCGACGCCGCCCGAGGCGACGCTCTGGATGATCGAGCCGATGTCGAGGCCCGCCGCCGCTGCGCCGCCGGCCGCATCGACCGCGCCGCCAGACATCGCACCAAGAAGCCAGGTGCCAACACCGCCCCCGAGGATGCCCGCGATCGAGTTGCCGAGCAGGCCGAGGTCAAGGTTCTTGAGAAGTCTTCCGACGACGTTCCCGCCCGCAGCGCCCGAGATGAGGCTGATGATGAGCTGTTCCATAGGATGTCCCTTCCTGTAAGGCCCTGTACGCAACACCCGGACAGGCAGGCCCTTTGACCCGTCCGACGGACAGATTGTCGCACTTTTAGAACAATTTGACAACTTTTGGCTGAATCAGCCCTGTTTCAGCAACCGCTGCTTCTGCCGGTTCCAGTCGCGCTTGGCCTCGGTCTCGCGCTTGTCGGCCGATTTCTTGCCCTTGGCGACGCCGATCTTCAGCTTCACCCGGCCCTTGTCGTTGAAGTACATGACCAGAGGGACCAGCGTCATCCCCTCGCGTCCGATGGCCTGCCAGAGGCGCGAAAGTTCCTTCTTCGAACACAGAAGCTTGCGCCGGGCGCGTTCCTCGTGGCCAAAGACGCCAGCCTGCTTGTAGGCCGCGATGTAGCCGTTGATCAGCCACAACTCGCCGCCCTCGACGTTTGCATAGCTGTCGGCGATGTTCGACTGCCCGGTGCGAAGCGATTTGACCTCGGACCCGGTCAGGACGATGCCCACCTCGAGGTCGCTTTCGATGAAGTAATCGAAGCGCGCCCGCCGGTTTTCGGCGATCACCTTGTAGTTTGTGGGCGACTTGTCGGACATGATCGCGCCGAGATAGGGGAGTGGGACGGCCAAGTCCAGATGGAGGTCCGGAATGATCCGGGAAATTGCGGTCGGCGCGGGGATGATGCTGATCACGATCATCGTGTCGGGGATCTCGCTGTGGGTGCTGGAAACGTGGCTCCGGCGGGCGCACCGCTGGCTGGTGCGCGAGCCGCATGCGCCCAAGCTGATGGTGATCCTGATGGTCGCGGCTGTCTGGATCCTCGGGATCGTGACCTTTGGCGTCTGGCTCTGGGCGGGGCTGTTCTACTGGCTTGGGCTGTTCCCGACGCTGGAGGAATGCGTCTACTTCGCGCTCGTGTCCTTCACGACGCTTGGCTATGGCGACTTGGTGCTGCCGATCGGCTGGCGGTTGCTGGGCGGGATGGCGGCGGCAAACGGGTTCCTGACCTTCGGCCTGCTGATCGCGATGCTGGTCGAGGCGCTGCGCCACATCCGGCTTGGCCAGTTTGAAGCGAAAGACCGCCGCTAGGAGCGGCGTCCGGGCAGTAGTGCCAGAAGGCCGCTGACAACGACGATTGCGGCCCCTGCAAGCGTCAGGATATCCGGCCGCTCGCCGAAGATCATGACGCCCACCACCAGGGCAAAGACCAGCCGGGTATAGCGGAAGGGCGCGACGGCCCCGATCTCGCCCGTCCTCATGGCAACGGTCAGAGCGTGATAGCCAGCGATTGCGAAGACCGCAGCACCCGCGACCAGGGCCAGCGCCCGCGCCTCTGGCAAGACCGGTGCGCCCGAGGCCGCAAGGATGATCGCGCCCGCGATGGTCAGCATGGTGAAACCGGCGACGCCGAGTTGAAGGTTCGACAGCACCTTGGGCGCCGCGCGTGTCGCAAGGTCGCGCCCCGCAAAGCCGAGGGTTCCCGCGACGGCCAGAAGCGACAGGAGTTCGAAGCCGTCCGT
Source organism: Pseudomonadota bacterium (assembly GCA_046050045.1). GTDB lineage: Bacteria > Pseudomonadota > Alphaproteobacteria > Rhodobacterales > Rhodobacteraceae > JAOADN01. Next base: position 5,376 of record JBJOQI010000434.1, read on the forward strand.
TCCCGGCCGGAGGATCAAGATGACGCCGCCGAAGCCCGCAAGGATGGCCAGCCAGCGGCGCGTGCCGACCTTTTCGCCGAAGATCAGGGCCGCGCCCGCCACGACGACAAGGGGCGATGCCTGAAGGATCGCCGAGGCGGCCGATATCGGCGTAAGGGTGATGGCGAGCGCGTGGAACAGGCGCCCCGCGATCTCGAGTGCCGACCGCACCACAAGCGGCCTTGACCGCATCACCGGGTGCCAGAGCGGCTGACCAGAGCGGAGTGTCATGGCGGCAAAGGCCAGCGTGCCGACCAGCCCGACGATTGTCACGACCTCGCCAAGCGGCATATGGCGCGCCGCGGCCTTGATGAAGGCATCCTCGGCCGCGAACCCGGCCATCGACGCAACCATGAAAGCCGCGCCCCTGAGGTTGCCGTCGCCTGTCATCCTGTCAGCCGTCGATCCGCGCGCCCATGATGGCGATGGCCTTCTGGTAGACGCCCGCCGCGTTCCATTCCTTTATCACGGCAAAGTTCGTCTCGCCTTCCTGATAGCCCTTGCCGGGCTTCCAGCCCTTCTGGCGCAGGAAGTTCGCGGTCGAGGCCAGGGCATCGGCGGCGTCGGTCAGGTCGAGCCTGCCGTCCCCGTTGCCGTCCACCCCATAGGCCAGCGCATTGCCGGGCAGGAACTGGGTATGTCCAAGCTCGCCGTGTTTTGCGCCGATGGTCGCCGCGTCGATCACGCCGGCGTCGACAAGGGCAAGCGCTGCCAGCAGGTGCCCGGTGAAGAAATCGCTGCGGCGACAGTCGTAGGCCAGTGTCGCGATGGCCGAGACGACGTTGGTATCGCCCATGAAGCCGCCGAAGGCGGTCTCCATGCCGTGAATCGCAAGGATCACCCCGGCAGGCACCCCGTAGGCGCGTTCAAGCGAGGCGTAGAACTCGGGGTTCCTGGCCTTGCGCGACCGGCCTTGCGCCACGATCGTGTCGGCACCCCGGACCTGCATGAACTTTTCCAGGCTGTACTTGAAGCTCTTCTGGTTGCGGTCTGCCCCGATGGTGGCCCGCGAATACGAGGCGCCCATCAGGGCCGCGATCCCGCGTTTTCCGACCCCGGCCTGTTCGGCCTCGGCGGCCATCACGGGCTTCCAGGCCTCGAATTGGCCCGAGGTGTCGCTGCAGGGGGCCGAAACTGCGGCCGTTGCGATGAAAACAGAGAATGCCGCCACAACGGGGCGAAGAACGGATACGGACATCAAGCACTCCGGCACTGAATTCAGTGCCGGATACTACCGTCTTTGGCGGGGCCGGCAAGCCAGCCCCGCGGCTGGCAGTCAGTTGATCAGGCCCGCGTGGCGCATCGCGGCGTCGATCCTGGCCTTGGTCGCGTCGAGCAGCGTGGTCAGCGGCAGACGCACCTCGTCCGAGATCATGCCCAGGCGCGACAGCCCGTACTTGGCCCCGGCCAGACCCGGCTCGATAAAGATCGCCTCGTGCAGCGGCATCAGGCGGTCCTGATACTCCAGCGCCGTGGCGTAGTCGCCGCGCAGCGTCGCTTCCTGGAACTCGGCGCAAAGCTTCGGCGCGACGTTGGCGGTCACGCTGATGCAGCCGATCCCGCCGTGGGCGTTGAAGCCCAGCGCGGTCGCGTCCTCGCCCGACAGCTGGATGAAATCCGCCCCGCAGGTGGCGCGCTGCTGGCTGACGCGCTCGATCTTTCCGGTCGCATCCTTGACGCCGACAATGCGCGGCAGCTTTGCCAGTTCGCCCATGGTCTCGGGCGTCATGTCCACCACGGAACGCCCGGGAATGTTGTAGATGAAGACCGGCAGGGTGCAGGCATCATGCAGCGCGGTGAAATGCGCGACCAGGCCCCGCTGCGTAGGCTTGTTGTAATAGGGCGTCACGACCAGCGCGGCATCCGCGCCGACCTTTTCGGCATGGCGGATCAGGTCGATGCCTTCGACGGTGTTGTTCGACCCGGCACCGGCGATGACGGGAATCCGGCCAGCGGCGGCCTTGACCACCGCCTCGATCACCGCGCCATGCTCTTCGTGGCTGAGCGTCGGGCTTTCGCCCGTGGTGCCGACCGGCACGACCCCGTGGCTGCCCTGTGCCACATGCCAGTCAACAAGTTTCTTCAGCGCATCAAAGTCCACGGCGCCGTTCCTGAACGGCGTGACGAGGGCGGGAATCGACCCTTTGAACATGACACGCTTCCTTCTGAATGGAGGCAGACTCGCCCCCGGTGAAAACCGGCGCGGACCCTAGCGGCACGGCCGCCGAATGTGAAGCGCCCAGCGTGGCTGACGGTTTCTTGTCTTGCGCAGGATTGCCTGCGCGTTACCCTGCCAGGCAAAAGACCGAAGCAGACATAACGACAGGCCATGATCCGGACACTCTGCCTTGCCGCGTCACTGGCGCTGGCCCCCGTTGCCTTTGCAAGGGCCGATGACGCCGACCTTCTGCGCCGGGCGCAGATCCTTGCCGAGGGCAAGGACTGGCCCGAGGCGGTATCCCTTGCGCGGCAGTCGGGGGCCCTGGCCGCTGACATCATCGACTGGCAGCGCCTGCGCGATGGCGTCGGTACCTTTGCCGAATACGCCGATTTCGCGCGCCGGAATCCGGACTGGCCGGGAATGCCGCTGCTGCTGAAGGCGGGCGAGGCGAAGGCAGCCGAAGCGGGCGCGACCGAGGTGATCGCCTATTTCGCGCAGCTTGCCCCGCAGACCGGAACCGGCAGCCTGGCGCTGATCGCGTCGCAGGTGGCCGCCGGGCAGTCGCAGGCGGCGGGCGAGGAGCTGGTCCGGGCCTGGCGGAACCTGTCCCTGACGGCGGTCGAGCAGGAGGCCTTCCTGTCGCGGTACGGTGACCTTCTGCGCGACCATCATGACGGCCGGATGGCCGCCATGCTGAAAGCCGAACAGGTCGAGGACGCGCGACGGATGCTGCCGCTCGTCAGCCCGGACACCCGCGCGGTGGCCGAGGCACGGATCGCGCTTCAGACCGAATCCGACGGGGTCGATGCGCTGCTGTCCCGGGTGCCGGCCTCGATGGCGGGATCGACCGGGCTGGCCTATGACCGCTTCCGCTGGCGCATCCGAAAGGACCGCTACGATGATGCCGCCGATCTGATGCTGGAGAAATCGGGCAGCGCCGAGACGCTGGGCGACCCGGCCCGCTGGTCGGACTGGCGCAGGACGCTGGCGCGCCGGGAAATGCGCGAGGGCGATGCCCGCAAGGCCTATCGGATGGCTGCGTCGCACCACCTGACGGAAGGGGCGGACTTCGCCGACCTCGAATGGCTCGCGGGCTATATCGCGCTGCGCAAGCTTGGCGATGCCGAAACCGGGCTCCAGCACTTCCGCAGGTCGCGGGCCGCGGTATCGGGACCGATCTCGACATCCCGCGCAGCCTATTGGGAGGGCCGGGCGCTGGAGGTGCTTGGCAACGCCGATCAGGCGCGGGCGGCCTATGACCTCGCCGCGCAGTTCCAGACGGCCTATTACGGCCAGCTTGCCGCCGAACGGCTGGGCCTGTCGCTCGACCCGCGCCTGACGGGTCAGGAGGCGCTGCCAGACTGGAACGGGGCGGGCTTCACCGCCACCTCCGTCTATCGCGCGGCTGGGCTGTTGCAGCAGTCGGGCAACCAGCTTCTTGCCACGCGCTTCCTGCTGCACCTGTCGGAAAGCCTCAGCGGCGACGAGATCGGCCGCCTCGCGGCGCTGGCGATCGAGTGGAACGACGCCAACAAGGCGCTGCTCCTGGCCAAGGCTGCCGCCGACAAGGGCGTGATCTGGCCGCGCGCCTATTTCCCGCTGATGGGGATGCACAAGCTTGACCTGCCGGTGCCGAACTGGCTGGCCCTGTCGATCACCCGGCGGGAAAGCGAGTTCCGGGCAGATGCCGTTTCCGGGGCGGGGGCACGCGGGCTGATGCAGGTCATGCCGGGCACGGCTGAGATGATGTCCAAGAAGATGGGGCTGGGCTACAGCGCCGGAAAGCTGACCAGTGATCCCGGCTACAACGTCACGCTGGGCAGCGCCTATCTGGCCGGTCTGGTCGAGGAATTCGGGCCGTCGCCCGTGCTGGTGGCCGCGGGCTACAACGCCGGGCCGGGGCGGTCGCGCCAGTGGATCGAAAAGTTCGGCGACCCGCGGTCCGACAGCGTGGATGTGGTCGACTGGGTCGAGCATATCCCGTTCCGCGAAACCCAGACCTATGTGATGCGGGTGTCGGAAAGCCTGGCGATCTACCGGGCGCGGATCAGCGGGCAGACCGAGCCGGTGCGGATCACGGACGAGCTGAAGGGTCGGTGAAGGTCGCCACCTTGCGGCTGCGGATCAGGGTGAAGATGCCCGCCCCGACGACGACGCAGGTGCCGATCAGAACGTTGGTCTTCATGCTTTCGCCAAAGACCAGGATGGCCAGCCCGGTCGCGAAGACCAGCTGCAGATAGGCAAAGGGCTGGATCGCGCTGGCCTCGGCGACCTCGAGCGCCTTGATCATCAGGAAATGCCCGGTCAGGGCGGTGCAGCACAAGAGCAGCATCCAGCCGCTGTCGGCCAGTGTCATCGGCTCCCAATGTGCCAGGCCGATGGGCGTGATCAGGGCCGCGCCGGCAACGCCTGTCCAGAAGAAGCTGACCGCCGCTGGATCCTTGCGTGCGGCAAACCGCGTGAGCAGGCTGTAGAGCGCGAACATGGTCGAGGACAGCAGCGGGATAAGCGCATAGGGCGAAAACACGGTCAGGCCGGGTTGCAGAATGATCATCACCCCGACAAAGCCGATGCCGATCGCGGTCCAGCGCCGCCAGCCCACGCGCTCGCCCAGGACCGGCCCGGACAGGGCCGCGACAAGCAGCGGGTAACAGGCGAAGATCGCGTGGCTTTCGATCAGGCCGAGATAGACGAAGGCAAAGACCATCACGACGATCTCGGCCACCAGCAGAAAGCCGCGCAGGATCTGGATGCCCAGTGTCCGGGACCGGACCGCCGCGCGAAGCCCACCCGGCTGGCGTGCGGCAAAGGCCAGCACGAAGGCCGCGAAGAACCAGTAGCGCACCATCACGACCATGTAGACGTTGTAGGTGCTGGCGAGGTGGCGCGACATGCCGTCCTGCAAGGCGAAGATGAGCGAGGTCGCGCACATCAGGAGGATGCCAAGGCGAAGGTTCTGCTGGCGCATCGGTCAGGCTTTCAGGAGGCCGCGGGTCATGTGGCGCTTGCTGCCGAACCCCGGCAGACGCTCTACCTGAAAGCCTGCCGCCTGCAAGCCCCGCCGCACGAACCCGGCCGCCGTGTAGGTGGCAAAGGTTCCGCCCGGTGCGGTGTGCTCTGCCACGTCGCGCAACAGGCCCGCGCCCCAAAGCTCGGGGTTACGCGCGGGCGAAAAGCCGTCGAGAAACCAGGCGTCGGCCCGTCCGGTCCAGGCAGGAAGCCGGTCGCGGGCATCACCTGTGATCACATCGACCTCGATGCCTGCGAGCGTGAACTGCCGCAGGCCATTTTGCCAGTAATGCTGCAATTCGGCTGCAACAGAGCCTGTTTCGGGAAACGCAGCATGGGCGCGGGCCATGTCGGCGGCCGCCATCGGGTGGGCCTCGAAGCTGGTAAAGCGCAGGGTGCCCGGCTTGCCGGCCGCTTGCCAGGCAAGGGCAAGTGCGAGCAGGTTCAGCCCGGTGCCGAAGCCGAGTTCGGCCACGCTGAAGCCGTCGCCCAGCCGGTGGGGCAGGTCGTTTCCGTCCAGAAACACGTGCCGGGTTTCCGCCAGCCCGCCCGCAAGGCTGAAGTAGGGGTCATCGAACAGGGTCGAGACGGGCACGGTGCCGTCCCGCCATTCGATCCGCTCGGTCTGGTCCTTGCCGCCCATCTGTCCTAGTCCTTCATGCCGGGGCGACCTTGAGGAAGGCTGCGGGGAATGGCAACGCCGGATGTCACGGTGATGGGGGCGGGCATTTTCGGCCTGTCCTGCGCCTGGGCCATGGTCCGGCGCGGCGCACGGGTGCGGGTCATCGACCCCCACGGACCGGGCGCCGGCGCGTCGGGTGGGCTGGTCGGCGCGCTGAGCCCGCACGTACCCGAGAACTGGAACCCGAAAAAGCAGTTCCAGCTGGAAAGCCTGCTGCTTGCCGGGGCCTGGTGGTCGGCAGTCGAAGCGGCAGGCGGCGTGTCGCCCGGATATCTGCGCAGCGGCAGGCTTCAGCCCCTGGCCGACGCCGCGGCCGTCGCCGCCGCCCGCCGCCGGGCCGAGACCGCGCAACGGCTGTGGGGCGGGCAGGCCGAGTGGCGTGTGGTTCCCTTGCCCGAGACGCCGCTGCCGGTGGGCAGCCCAAGCGGTCTATTCATCCATGACACCCTGACGGCCCGCATCGCGCCGCGGCGCGCCCTCGCGGCGCTTGGGGCGGCACTGGCCTTGCGCGGGGTCGCGGTCGAGAGCGGCGGCGAGGCTGCCGGCCCGGTCCTCTGGGCGACCGGTGCGGCGGGGCTTGCGGCGCTGTCCGCCGACCTCGGCAGGACGATCGGCGGCGGGGTCAAGGGGCAGGCGGCGCTTTTCGGCGTTTCGGCCCCGGACGCGCCGCAGCTTTTCGTCGATGCCCTGCACGTCGTTCCCCATGCGGACGGCACCGTTGCCATCGGCTCGACGACAGAACGGGAATATGACGATCCTGCCACGACGGATGCGCAACTGGATGCCCTGATCGAACAGGCCCGCCGGACCGTCCCGGCCCTGACCAATGCTCCGGTCGTGGCGCGCTGGGCTGGCCTGCGCCCGCGTGCCGTGAGCCGCGCCCCCATTCTTGGGGTCTGGCCGGGCCAGCGCGGGCACTTCGTGGCGAACGGCGGCTTCAAGATCGGTTTCGGCATGGCCCCGAAAGTGGCCGAGGTCATGGCCGACCTTGTCCTGGATGGCCGCGATGGCATCCCGGAGGGGTTCCGGGTCGGGGATTGCCTCTAGCGCCCGACCTCGGCCCGCAGCAGGTCCATCAAATCGCCCAGTGCCTTGCGATAGCGCGGGTCGGTCAGGTTACCCGCCGCGTCGAAGGCCTCGCGGGAGTTTGCAACCATCACCTCCGGCCCCGGCAGGACGCGTGCGCGGAACGGGACCATCGCCAGCCGCAACGCGAACTGCGACCTGTCGCCGCCTGCCCGGCCATCGGCTGCCGAGACAATGGCGACGGGCTTGTCGCGCCAGGGGTTGCCCTTGACCCGGCTTACCCAGTCGAGCGCGTTCTTCAGCCCGCCGGGCAGCGACTTGTTGTATTCCGGCGTAGCGATCAGCACGGCGTCGGCAGCCGCGATCTGCGCATGCAGTTGCAGGACCTCAGGCGGGATGCCCGGGCTGGTCTCGATGTCTTCGTCGAACAGCGGCAGCCGGATCGACCCTTCGGTAAAGGTCTCGGGCGCGAAAAGGGCGACGGCCTCTGCCATCAGCAGGCGGTTGGTCGACCCGGCGCGCAAGGCGCCGCACAGGCCGAGCAGATGATGCGAGGCCATGTCAGACCCTCTTTCTGTAGGTGATGGAGGTTGGGCGCAGGTAGCCCGGATGGGCTGTCCGCGCCGTTTCGATGAAGCCCAAAGCGGCAAAGGCCGCCTGATTTTCCGTCAGCTCGACGCGTGTCTGCAGCTCGACCCAAGGCAGGCCGCGCTGCCGGGCCGACCGGCAGGCCTGATCGACTAGCCGTCGCGCCAGGCCACGCCCGCGCCGGTCTTGCCGGACCGCGAGCTTGCCGAGGTAAAGGGCCCCGTCCTTCGGGGTCAGAACGACGCAGGCGACGGGCAAGTCGCCTTCGCAGATGGCCCAGACCTCGCCATCCCGTGCGCTTCGGGCAAGCATGTCCGCGGTCAGGTCATGCACCGATGACGGCGGGTCGATGCGCCCGTCCATATAGGCAAAGGCATCCGCCACAAGCGCAAGGACCCCGCTCATCTCGGTGCCGGGCGCAAGCTGCCGAAGACTGACGGTTGGCTGGGGCGGGGGTACGCTGGTCATGGGGTGACCTGGCCCGTTTCTGATGGCAGGGTCAAGGACTGCCAATATCTTGGGGATAATCCGCCCAAACCTTCTAGATGCAGGGGTGCGCGGTTGACTCGCGACGCGCGCGATTCAACCATACCCGACCGATCGGAATCACCGGAGCCTGTCTGTTGCGCCTGACCCGCCTGCGTCTGAATGGCTTCAAGAGCTTCGTGGACCCCACCGATCTGGTGATTCACGAGGGGCTGACGGGCGTGGTCGGCCCGAACGGCTGCGGCAAGTCGAACCTGCTGGAGGCCTTGCGCTGGGTGATGGGGGAAAACCGCCCCTCGGCGATGCGCGGCGACGGAATGGAAGACGTGATCTTTGCGGGCGCCGCCAGCCGCCCGGCGCGCAACTTCGCGGAAGTGGCGATCAGCATCGACAATTCCGAGCGTCTCGCCCCGGCGGGGTTCAATGACCTCGACACGCTCGACATCGCGCGGCGCATCACCCGCGATGCCGGTTCGGCCTATCGCGCGAACGGCAAGGAAGTGCGGGCGCGCGACGTGCAGATGCTGTTTGCCGACGCCTCGACCGGCTCGCACAGCCCGGCGCTGGTCCGGCAGGGGCAGATCTCGGAGCTTATCAATGCCCGACCGAAGAACCGGCGTCGTGTGCTGGAAGAGGCCGCGGGGATTTCCGGGCTTTACCAGCGGCGGCACGAGGCAGAACTGAAGCTGACCGCGACCGAGCAGAACCTTGCCCGGGTCGATGACGTGATCGAGCAGCTGGCCCAGCAGATCGTGGCGCTGACCCGGCAGGCCCGGCAGGCACAGCGTTACCGCGAGATCGCCGAAGACCTGCGCACCGCCGAAGGCAGACTGCTGTGGCGGCGCTGGCACGAGGCCGACGTGGCGCGGCTGGCCGCCGAGGGAGACCTGACCGCGCGGACGCGACTTTCGGCGCAGGCCGAGGCGCAGGCCCGGCAGGCAACGGCGTTGCGGGAACGCGCCGAAGGCGTCGTGCCGCCCCTGCGCGAGGAAGAGGCCATTGCCTCGGCCGTGCTGCAGCGGCTTGTCGTCGAACGGGCCGGCCTTGCCGAACGCGAACAGCGGGCAAGGGCCGATGTTGCAGCGCTGTCGGCGGCGATCGCACAGCTAGACCGCGATGCCGAACGCGAGGCCGCGCTGAACCGGGACGCGGCCGAAACGATCGGGCGTCTGGGGGCCGAGTCAGATGGACTTCAGCAGGCTAGTGAAGGGCATGAGGCGCAACTGCAAGAGGCCGCTGCCGCAAGTCACGAGGCCGCCGCCGCCCTGCAGGAGCGCGAGGCGCGGCAAAGCGAGATGACCGAGGATGTGGCGCGGCTGGCGGCCCGCCATCAGTCAGGTCAGCGGCTGGTGGCCGACACGCGCGCGATGCTTGACCGGTCCCTGGCCGAGGCCGCGAAGGCACGGGCCGCTGCCGAAGACGCCGAGTTGGCGCGTACCAGGGCCGCGGCCGACATGCAGCGCGCAGCCGGGGAGTTCGCGCGGGCACAGGCCGCCGCCGAGGCCGCTGAAACGGCCCTCGCCGCCGCCGACGAGGCGCGCGGCGATGCGCAGTCGCGCGAGACGGATGCAAGGGCGGCAATGTCGGCAGCCGAAGGCGAGGCCGGGGCCCTGCGCGCCGAGGTTGCGGCGCTGGCGCGGCTGGTCGAGCGCGAGGGCGCGACGGGCCGGCAGGTGCTTGACCTCGTGACCGTCGGCAAGGGGCTGGAAAAGGCGCTCGGGGCGGCACTGGCCGATGACCTGCGCGCGCCGCGCGTGGGCAGCGGGACCGCAACGGGCTGGGCGGCCCTGCCGGCCTATGGCGCGTCGCAGCCCTTGCCGGACGGGGTGGAGCCGCTGTCGCGCCACGTTCAAGTGCCCGATGTGCTGGAACGCCGGATCGGCCAGATCGGACTTGTCGGCCGCGATGACGGCGACCGCCTGCAGCCCGCGCTGAAGCCCGGCCAGAGGCTGGTGTCCCGCGAGGGCGATCTCTGGCGTTGGGACGGATTCCGGGCTGCGGCCGAGGATGCGCCCTCGGCAGCGGCCCTGCGGCTGCAGCAGCTGAACCGCCTGGTCGAGATCAAGCGTGACCTCGAAGAGGTGTCGGCCCGGGCCGACGGCGCGCGCCGGGCGCACGAGGTGCTGAAGGTCCGGCTGACCGAGGCGACGGCCGCCGACCAGCGTGCCCGCGATGCGCGACGCGAGGCCGACCGGGGTCTGGCCGAGGCGAGCCGGGCCCAGAGCCGCGCCGAAGCCGATGCCTCGCTGGCGGCAGGACGGCTGGAGAACGCCCGCATTGCGGAACGCCGCCATGATGACGAGGCGACCGATGCGCGGCTGAGGCTGGCCGAGGCCGAGGCAGCCCTTGCCGCCCTGCCAGAGCTTGGCGCGGCGCGGTCGGCGGTGGAGGAGCTTCGCACCGTGGTCGAGGCCGCGCGCATCACCATGGCAACGCGCCGGTCGGCACATGACGAACTGCGCCGCGAAGGCGAGGCGCGGCAGAAGCGTCTGGCCGAGATCACCCGTGAGGTGCGAAGCTGGCAGGACCGCCTGGCTTCGGCCGAAACCCGCATGGCCGAGCTGGTGGCGCGCAAGTCCGCTACCGCGGCGGACCTTGCGGTCGCGGAAGAGATTCCCCGCCAGATGGCGGGCGAAAGGGCAAGGCTCGACGAGGCTGCCGAGGCAGCAGAGGCCCGGCGCAGGGCCGCCGCAGACCGGCTGACCGAAGGCGAGAGCGCGCTGCGTCAGGCGTCCGAGGCGGAACGCGACGCCGAACGCGGCGCCTCTGACGCGCGCGAGGCCCGGGCCCGCTCCGAGGCGCTGGCCGAAGCCGCCCGGGCTCTGGTCCAGCAGGCGGCCGAACGGATCCGCGAGGAATCCGAGCTTGACCCACCTGCGCTTCTGGAACGGATCGGTGCCAATCCCGACGCCATCGGGACGACCGACCATCTGGATGCCGAGGTGAACCGCCTGAAACGGCAGCGCGAGGCGCTTGGTGCGGTGAACCTGCGCGCCGAAGAGGATGCGGCAGAGGTTCAGTCGGAACACGATACGCTTGTCAGCGAGAAGGCTGATCTCGAGGCCGCTATCAGCAAGCTGCGCTCGGGGATTGCCGGGCTGAACCGGGAAGGGCGCGAGCGGTTGCTGACGGCGTTCGAGCAGGTCAACACCAACTTCCGCATGCTGTTCACGCATCTCTTCGGTGGCGGCGAGGCGAACCTGGTGCTGGTCGAATCCGACGACCCGCTCGAGGCGGGGCTGGAAATCATGTGCCAGCCGCCGGGCAAGAAGCTTGCGACCCTGTCGCTACTTTC
>JBJOQI010000435.1:0-5683 GCA_046050045.1 Pseudomonadota bacterium
CCATTGTTTCCCAACCAACCCCAATCCGTTCGATTCCTGAAAGTCTGGTGCCCGAGGCGAGACTCGAACTCGCATGCCTTGCGGCGACGGATTTTGAATCCGCTGCGTCTACCATTCCGCCACTCGGGCGACGCTTCCCGCCCTCTACAGGCCCGGCCCGGCTTAGGCAAGCACCTCAGATATCGCCCGAGAAGGTATCGCAGACCTCGATGTCGCCCTGCCGGAAGCCCTGCGCGAACCAGGCCTGCCGCTGTTCCGACGTGCCGTGGGTAAAGCTGTCGGGCATCGGGCGCTGGCCGGCGTTGCGTTGCAGCGTGTCGTCGCCGATGCGCGCGGCCGTATCCATCGCCTCGGCAATGTCGCCCTCTTCCAGCGTGCCGAGGTCCTCCTGCGCATAGCGCGCCCAGACACCCGAGAAGCAATCGGCCTGTAACTCGATCCGCACCGAAAGGTCGTTCGACTGCGCTTGCGAGCTTTGCTGCCGGACCGCGTTCACCTTGGACAGGATGCCAAGCTCGTCCTGCACATAGTGCCCGACCTCATGCGCCACGACATAGGCTGCGGCAAAGTCTCCGCGCGCGCCCATCTGCTTGGTCATCAGGCTGAAGAAGGCGGTGTCGAGGTAGACCTTCTTGTCATTCGGGCAGTAGAAGGGCCCGGTCGCCTGGCTGGCCGTTCCGCAGGCCGAAGCCGTTGCCCCCGAAAACAGGACCAGCGTTGCCGGCTTGTACGCGCGGTTCAGCTTTTCCTCGAAGATCCGCGCCCATATCTCCTCGGTATCGGCAAGCGTGACCGCGACGAATTCCCCGACCTGCCGCTCGGCCTCGGTCAGTTCGCCGGACTGGCTGACCTGGCCGCCCTGCGTCGCGCCCTGTTGTAGCACGGCGATGGGATCGCCGCCAAGCGCCCAGACCAGCAGCGCCACGACGACAATGCCGATCCCGCCCCCGCCGACAACGCCGCCCGCGCGCATCCCGCGCCGGTCTTCGATATTGTCGCTTCCCCTGCGCCCTTGCCACTTCATCGCTCAACTCTCCACATCGACGATCCGGCCCAGGCTGTCGAAACGATCGGGCCGGCCGGCCCACACTCTCCATCAGACGGTAACAGCTATGCGATTGCCCCGTCCACCCCGACCGACTTTGCTTGACGCTGCGAAGGGCACATGGCCTAAGGGCGCGGACGCCACGCCGCAGGAGACCCTGATGTTCCGCCGCCTCTATGACTGGACCGTCGCCTGGTCCCGCTCGCGACATGCTCCGGTTGCACTCGGCACGGTGTCCTTCGTGGAAAGCTCGTTCTTTCCGATCCCGGCCGATGTCCTGTTCATTCCGATGTGCGCCACGCGGCCGGAAAAGGCGATGTCCTACGCCTGGCTAGCCTCGGTCACCTCGGTGCTGGGTGGCATGTTCGGCTGGGCCATCGGATACTTTGCATTTGACACGGTTGCGCGGCCGCTGCTGACGGCAATGGGCAAGATCGACACCTTCGAGGCCCTGCGCGCCGATACCTCCGAAAGCACGATGATCATCCTGGCGATGCTGGTGACCTCGGGCCTGTCGCATATCCCGCCGATGAAGGTCGTTACCATCCTGTCGGGCTTTCTCGGTTTCGACTTCGTGCTCTTCGTCCTGTCGGCCATCGTCGCCCGCAGCGCGCGGTTCTTCGGACTGGCGCTGCTATTGCGCCGCTATGGCACGCCGATACTGGCCTTCATCGAAAAACGCCTGTCCTGGGTGGTTGGTGCGGTTCTGGTGGCGCTTGTCGCGCTGATCTACGTGATGAAGACCCACGCATGACGCGCGCACGCCTGATCTTTTTTGCCGCCGCCGGGTCGTTCCTTCTGCTGGCTGGGGCCTTCGTCTTTCAGGCACTGGGCTACGCCCCCTGCAAGCTTTGCCTCTGGCAACGCTGGCCCCACGCGGCTGCCATCGCGATCGGGCTGCTCGCGCTTGGGCTCAGGGGGCGCGCCCTGCCCCTGCTCGGCGCCCTCGCCGCTGCCGCAACCGCCGCGGTCGGGCTCTACCATACCGGCGTCGAACGCGCCTGGTGGCAAGGCCCGGATACCTGCACCTCGGGTCCGATCTCGGGGCTTTCTGCCGATGACCTCTTGAATCAGATCATGGACGCGCCTTTGATCCGCTGCGACGAGGTCGCGTGGAGCCTGATGGGCCTTTCGATGGCGTCGTGGAACATGATCCTTTCGGCCCTGCTTGTCGCGCTCTGGGTCGCCGCTGCGCGCAAGTCCTGACCTTCTGAGGGAAGGTGAAGATGACCAAGACCTGCATCCTGATCGGCGCGCCGATCGACAGCGGACAGAAGCGCGCCGGCTGCCTGATGGGGCCCTCGGCCTACCGTGTCGCGGGCATCCGCGCCGCGCTGGAGCAAGAGGGCCATTCGGTCGAGGATTGGGGCGATGTCGCCCTTCCGGCCCTGCGGGACGTCACCTGCCCCAACCCGGTGGTACATTCGCTGGCACAGACCGTCGGCTGGACCGAGGCGCTGTCGGCCCGCGCGACCGAGGCGATGGCCAGGGGATTTCCGATCTTCATGGGGGGCGACCACTCCCTGTCGCTCGGCACCGTTGCGGGCGTCGCCGCGCATGCCAAGGCGTTGAAAAGACCGCTCTTCCTGCTGTGGCTTGACGCGCATACCGACTATCACACACCCCTGACCACGCAATCGGGCAACCTTCACGGTACGCCCGTCGCCTATATCGCGGGGCGCGAGGGGTTCGAGTCCTTCCCCCCCTTCCCCGCGCCGATTCCGCCGTCGCGGATGTGCCTTTACGGCCTCCGCTCGGTCGATGATGCCGAGGAATCTGCCCTTCTGCGCACCGACGCATGGATCTGCGACATGCGCGTTCTCGATGAACGCGGCATCGTCGCGCCCTTGCGTGAGTTTCTGGACGCGGTGCGAGAGGCGGACGGTTTCCTGCACGTCTCGCTCGACGTCGACTTCCTCGATCCCTCGATCGCGCCTGCCGTCGGCACCACCGTTCCGGGCGGCATCACCTTCCGCGAGGCGCATCTGGTGATGGAGATGCTGCACGAATCCGGTCTGGTCACCAGCCTCGACCTGGTCGAGCTGAACCCGATCCTCGACGAACGGGGCAAGACCGCGCATCTGATGGTCGATCTCGTCGGCAGCCTGATGGGTCGCAAGGTCTTCGACCGCCCGACGCGCGGGTTTTCCTGACCTCAGCCCCGGAAATCCGTGATGACCGCCACACCCGGCGGCGTCGGCCCGTCAAAGGCGCAAAGCTCCGCCGAGGTCCCCGACAGCGGGATCGTGCGCGCGACCAGCGGCGTCACGTCGACCTGCCCCGCCTCGATCATCGCCAGCAGCGACGGGAACCGCCAGGGCGGCATCCCCCGCGTACCGAACAGGGCAAGGTTCTTCATGTAGACCGCGTTCATGTTCACCTCCATGCGCGCGGTATGCCCGACCGGCATTCCCACCTGCACATGACGGCCAAGCGGGCGCAGGCAGTCGATCGAGGTGCCCAGCGTCGCCGGATGCCCCAGCGCCTCGACCGAGACATGCGCGCCGCCGCCGGTAATGTCGCGGATCGCCTCGGCCGCATTGACGCCGGCGGCATTCACGCCCGCATCGATGCCAAGGCGCAGCGCATGGTCGATCTTGTCCTGCACCACATCCACGACCACGACCTGTGCCCCCATCGCGCGCCCGAGAAGCGCCGCCGACAGCCCCACCCCGCCGGTGCCGATCACTGCCAGCCACTCCCCCGCCCGCAGCGCCGCGCGCCCGGTCAGCGCATGCCACGCCGTCGTGACCCGGCAGCCCAGACCGGCGGCGATCTGTGGCGACAGACTGTCGGGCAACCGCGCGAGGTTGTGGGCAAAGGGGACGTGCACGAACTCGGCAAACGCCCCTGGTTCGGTGAACCCCGGCAGGCGCTGGGTGGCGCAGATGTTCTGGTTGCCCGCCTGGCAATCCGGACAGGACCCGCAGGCAAGGATGAAGGGCGCGATCACCCGGTCGCCCTTGCGCCATTTCGCCAGAGGCCCCGCCTCGACCACCTCGCCACAGTACTCGTGCCCGCCGATCGCGCCCGGCTTGACCCTTGGATGCTCGCCGCGCCAGCCATGCCAGTCCGACCGGCAGACCCCGCAGGCCAGCACCCGCAGCACCACCCCGTCGGCATCGCAGCCGGGGTCGGGCACCTCCTCGATGCTCAGATCCTCGCCGTAGCTCCGCAAGACCGCCGCACGCATCATCCGCCCTCCCGTTTCACCGGATAGGGCAAGGGACAGCGTCGGCCGTCAAGCAGCGATGTCAGGCGATCTCGACCGAGTAGCTTTCGATGACGGTATTGGCGAGCAGCTTTTCGCACATCGCCTTCACGTTCGCCTCGGCACGGGCACGGTCGGTCGTGGCGAGGTCAAGGTCGATCACCTTGCCCTGCCGCACCCCGTTCACGCCCGAGAACCCGAGCGTGCCAAGCGCCGCACGCACGGCCTCGCCCTGCGGATCAAGGACACCGTTCTTCAGGGTGACGAACACACGTGCTTTCATCGGCGCGACTTTCAGTGAACGAGTTTGGTGATGGTGGCAGTGCCGGCATTGGGCAGCACGCCCAGACGGCGGGCGACCTCGGAATAGGCATCCGTCAGGCTGCCGAGATCGCGGCGGAACACGTCCTTGTCGAGTTTCTGGCCCGTCTTGATGTCCCACAGTCGGCAGCTGTCGGGGCTGATCTCGTCGGCCACGATCAGCCGCATGAAATCGCCGTCCCAGATGCGCCCGATCTCGATCTTGAAGTCGATCAGCTTGATGCCGACGCCGTAGAAGACCCCCGACAGGAAGTCGTTCACTCGCAAGGCAAGGCTCACGATGTCATCAAGGTCCTGCTGGTTCGCCCAGCCGAAGGCCACGATGTACTCCTCGCTGACCATCGGATCGCCAAGGGCGTCGTTCTTGTAGCTGTATTCCACGATCGGGCGCGGCAACGGCGTGCCTTCCTCCATGCCCAGACGCTTGGAGATCGAGCCGGCGGCGAAGTTCCGCACGATCACCTCGAGCGGCACGATCTCGACCTGGCGGATCAGCTGCTCGCGCATGTTCAGGCGGCGGATGAAATGGTTGGGCACGCCGATGTTCGTCAGGCCCTGCATGAAGAACTCGCTCAGGCGGTTGTTCAGCACGCCCTTGCCTTCGATCGTCGCCTTCTTCTGCGCGTTGAAGGCGGTGGCGTCATCCTTGAAATACTGGATGAAGGTGCCGGGCTCGGGGCCTTCGTAAAGGATCTTCGCCTTGCCTTCGTAGACCTTCTTGCGCCGTGCCATTCGATCTTCCGTTCACGTTCTCTGGGGCGGGTGGCGGCTCGTCGGGCGGGCCCCGGTCCTGTAGTGGCCCCTATAGGCCATGGCTCCCCCTGCCGCAAGGCAAAGGCACGACCGGGGAAACTGTTGATCCCGCGGGCAAGCATGGGCAAGATCGCCTCAGGTCAACCAGCGCGGGGGATGCTGCCGCATGGGACGCGAAGCCGAAGCGACGGTCAGTTGGAAGGGCGACACCGGCTGGTCGCGCCTGCATCTTGATTCGACCGCCCTGACCCTGCGGGGCGAGGTGCGGGGCCGGATCCTGCGGACCGAGATCGCTTCTGTCTCGGCCATCGACGACGACCTGCTGCTTGCCACGCCCGAGGGCCGCCTTTGCG
>JBJOQI010000436.1:0-2709 GCA_046050045.1 Pseudomonadota bacterium
GCATCAACCACATGGCGTTTTACAAGACGTTCGAGCATCGCCAGCCCGATGGGTCGTACAAGAACCTGTATCCCGATCTGGTGAAGGGGTATCGCGAAGGGCGTTTCCCCAAGCCCAGCCACTGGAACCCGCGCTGCCCGAACAAAGTGCGCTATGAGATGCTGATGCGTCTGGGTTACTTCGTGACCGAGTCGTCGGAACACTTTGCCGAATACACGCCCTGGTTCATCAAGCGCGACCGGCCGGACTTGGTCGAGAAGTTCGGCATCCCGCTGGACGAATACCCCAAGCGCTGCGTCGAGCAGATCGCCCGCTGGAAGCGCGAGGCCGAGGTCCTGAAAAGCGCCAGCACCGTCGAGGTGAAGGAAAGCCACGAATACGCCAGCGAGATCGTGAACTCGGTCGTGACGGGTGAGCCTTCGGTGATCTACGGCAACGTGGCCAACCGGGGCTTCATCCCGCAACTGCCTGAGGGCTGCGCGGTCGAAGTGCCGACCCTGGTCGACAGGAACGGCCTGCAACCCACTGTGGTGAAAGACATTCCGCCGCAACTGATCGGGCTGATGCGGACCAACATCAACGTTCAGGACCTGACGGTTCAGGCGCTGCTGACCGAAAACCGCGAGCATATCTATCACGCGGCCATGCTGGACCCGCACACCGGGGCCGAGCTTGACCTTGACCAGATCTGGTCCCTGACGGACGACCTTCTGGCCGCGCATGGCGACTGGCTGCCGAAATGGGCCCGGGTGGAGCCAAAGCGGAAGTCGGCATGACGGGTTGGCCCGCCCACATCGTCATCGCGGGCGGCGGCACGGCGGGCTGGCTGGCCGCGATGATCCTGTCGGACGTGGCGGCGCGCGAAAAGCGCGCCACCCGCGTCACTGTGATCGAAAGCTCGAAGATCGGCACGATCGGGGTGGGCGAGGGGTCGACCGCGGTCTTTCGCCAGATGCTGAAGCACTTCGGCCTGAGCGAGGAAGAATTCCTGCGCGACACCGGGGCCACCATCAAGTACGGCATCCGCCACCGCGACTGGCGGCGGGTGGGGCACAGCTATGACGGCCCCATCGACGACCCGCATCTGGTGGCAGGCGGGGTGCCGCTCGACACCTATGCCGTGGCCGCGGGCCGCAGCGTGGGCGAGGCGCATCTCTTCCAGTTTCTCCTGAACGGCAACTGCGCGCCGGTGGCGATGGTCGCGGGCAGGGCGGTTCCGGCAGGGCCGTTCCACCATGCCTTTCACTTCGATCAGGCGATGGCCGGCGCCTGGCTGCGCCGGAAGGCCAAAGGCATCGCGCTGATCGACGACCAGATCACCGGGGTCGAGACCGGGGAAGGCGGGATCGCCGCGCTGGCGCTGGAAAGTGGGCAGCGGGTCGAGGCGGATTTCTTCCTGGACTGCACCGGATTCCGGCGCGCCCTTGTCTCGCGGCTTGGGGCGGAATGGATCAGCTATCGCGACGTGCTTCCGGTGAACCGCGCCATGCCGTTCTGGGTGGACCTGAAGGACGGCGAGGAAATCGCGCCCTGCACGGTGGCCTGGGCGCAGACGGCAGGCTGGATCTGGCAGATCCCGACGCAAGGCCGCTGGGGCATGGGCTATGTCTACTCCGACGCCCACACCACGCCCGAGGCCGCAAAGGCCGAGGTCGAGGCGGCACTGGGGTACGCGATCGAGCCGCGCAACGACATCCGCATCGACGCGGGCCGCCAAAGGGATGCCTGGATCGGCAATTGCGTGGCGCTTGGGCTGTCGTCGTCGTTTCTTGAGCCGCTCGAGGCGACGTCGATCCACGGCACGATCGTGCAGCTCTTGATGCTGTCGAAATGGCTGGCCGATCCGCAGGGCAGGGCGCTTTACAATGCGGCCGTGGCACGACAGGTGGACGACTTCCGCGACTTCATCCGCCTGCATTATGTCACCGAACGCCGCGAAAGCCCGTTCTGGCGGGACGTGGCCGAAAGCCACCCGCAAGCCGTGCGCGACCGTGTGGCGCAGTGGTCGGAACGGATGCCGAAACCGGAAGACTTCGACCCGTTCCCGCTGGGCCTGCCGCACCTTCAGGGGCAACTGCACACGCCCGTGCTCGACGGGCTTGGTCTTCTGAGCCGCGACTCCGCCAAGGCGGCGATGGCCGCGAACCCCAGGGCCCGCGATCAGGCGCGGGCGACCCATGCCTCGCTGGTCGCCGAATATGCCCGCGCGGCCGCACGCTGCGAGCCGCATCGCCAGTATCTTCAATCCCTTGCCGGAGTTTCCGCAGAATGAGCTTCAAGATCGCCATCATCGGCGCAGGCAGCGTCGGCTTCACCAAGAAACTGATCCAGGACCTGCTGAAGGTGCCCGAGTTCGAGGACGTGGAATTCGCACTGACCGACATCAACGCCCACAACCTCGACATGATCGCGCAGATCATCCGGCGGATCGTCGAGGTCAACGGGCTGAAGACGCGGGTGACGCACACCACCGACCGCAGAAAGGCGCTCGACGGCGCGCGCTATGTGATGAACGTGGTGCGCATCGGCGGGCTCGAGGCCTGTGCCGACGATATCCGCATTCCGCTGAAGTACGGGGTTGACCAGTGCGTCGGCGACACGATCTGCGCGGGCGGCATCCTCTATGCGCAGCGCGGCATCTCGGCGATGATGGACTTCTGCAAGGACATCCGCGAAGTCTCTGAAACCGATGCACTTTTGCTGAACTAT
>JBJOQI010000437.1:0-12473 GCA_046050045.1 Pseudomonadota bacterium
CGGCGAAGATGTGCAGGACCGAGGGCGACGGCTCCAGCGCGATCAGCATGAGACCGACGATGCAGACGGTTTCGACGGCAAGGCTGGCCATCACGATCTTGCGCCGGTCATGGCGGTCGGCGGTCGATCCGGCAAAGAGCGACAGGACTGCGAGCGGCAGGAACTGCACCAGCCCGACCATGCCGACAAGGAATGCGCTTTCCTCGATGCTGCGGGTCTCGCGCCCGAGCGAATAGACCTGCCAGCCGATGGTCACCGCCTCGATCTGGACGGCCACGTTCACCAGGAACATCGCGACCCAGAACAGCGAGAAGTCGCGGTGTTCGCGCAGGAAGTGCGGGATCGGCTTGGAAGCGGACATGGAGCGGGCCTTGGCTATGGCCCGGATGGTCTGAAAGACTCAGGCAGGCGTGTCGGCGCGATCCTTGGTCATCGACGGGGGAAAGGAAAGCCCCTGGCGGGGGCAATCCCTATTCAAGCTCGATGGTGCCGGGCGGCTTCGAGGTGCAGTCGTAGAAGACGCGGTTCACGCCCTTGACCTCGTTGATGATGCGGGTGGCGGTTTCGCCCAGAAAGTCATGGGTGAAGGGGTAGTAATCCGCAGTCATCCCGTCGACCGAGGTGACCGCGCGCAGTGCCAGCGCATAGTCATAGGTGCGCCCGTCGCCCATGACGCCCACGGTGCGCATCGGCAGGATGGCGGCGAAGGCCTGCCAGATCTTGTCGTAAAGCCCGTGCTTGCGGATCTGGTCGATGTAGACGGCATCGGCCTGACGCAGGATCGCGAGTTTCTCGCGCGTGATCTCGCCGGGGCAGCGGATCGCAAGGCCGGGGCCGGGGAAGGGGTGGCGGCCGATGAACTTCTCGGGCAGGCCAAGCTCGCGGCCGAGCGCGCGGACCTCGTCCTTGAACAGCTCGCGCAGGGGTTCCACCAGCTTCAGGCCCATCTTCTCGGGCAGGCCGCCGACGTTGTGGTGCGACTTGATCGTGACCGAGGGTCCGCCCGAGAAGCTGACGCTTTCGATCACGTCGGGGTAGAGCGTGCCCTGCGCCAGGAACTTCGCGCCGCCGACCTCGGTGGCGTGTTTCTGGAAGACGTCGATGAAAAGCTTGCCGATGGTCTTGCGCTTGACCTCCGGGTCGCTGACGCCTTCGAGCGCGCCGAGGAACAGGTCGCTTTCGTCGGCATGGATCAGCGGGATGTTGTAGGTGTCGCGGAACATCGAGACGACCTCTGCCGCCTCGTTCTGGCGGAGAAGCCCGTGATCGACGAAGACGCAGGTGAGCTGATCGCCGATCGCCTCGTGGATCAGGACGGCGGCGACAGAGGAATCGACCCCGCCCGACAGGCCGCAGATCACCCGGGCGTCGCCCACCTGTTCGCGGATGCGGGCGATGGCGTCCTCGCGGTAGGCGCCCATGGTCCAGTCGCCCTTGAACCCGGCAAGGCGGACGAAGTTTTCGTAAAGTTTCGCGCCTTTCGGGGTGTGGTGCACCTCGGGGTGGAACTGGACGGCGTAGAAGCGGCGCGCCTCGTCGGCGGTGATGGCGAAGGGGGCGTTGGGCGAGGTGCCGTAGACCTTGAAGCCCGGGGCAATGCGGCTGACGTGGTCGCCGTGGCTCATCCAGACCTGTTCGTCGCCCGTCTGAAACCAGCCGTCGAGCAGGGGCAGGCGGTCGGCGGTGGGAGTGACGAAGGCGCGGCCGAATTCGGCGGTGCCGTGGCCGCCTTCGACGTGGCCGCCGAGGCAGTGCATCATCACCTGCTGGCCGTAGCAGATGCCCAGGATCGGGACGCCAAGGTCAAAGACCCCTTTGGGCGGCATCGGCGCGCCGTCCTGATAGACGCTTGCGGGCCCGCCCGAAAAGATCACCGCCCTGGGCGCGAAGGCCTGCAGGAAGGCCTCGTCGATGCGGTTGAAGGGGTGGATCTCGCAGTAGACCCGAAGCTCTCTCAGCCTGCGGGCGATCAGCTGGGTGACCTGGCTGCCGAAGTCGATGATGAGGAGGCGATCATGGGCGTGTGACATGGGCGGGGAATAGGGAATTGGCAGGGGCCGTGCAAGGGGCCCGGAACGACAAAGGCCCGCACTTTCGCGCGGGCCGGGCTGATGCGAGGTGACCGTCAGGTCACGAGGTGCCGAGACCGCCGCTGGCGGCCGCGCCGACGATCAGAAGCAGCAGGAGCGGCAGCAGGATGCCCGCACCCGACCCCGCGACGGCCGCATCCTCGACGATGGTTTCGGCCTCGACGATCGGCTCGGCCATGCCGCCGGCATAGGCCTGACCGCCGAGAGAAATTCCAAGTGCGGCCGCGGCCGCAAGCGTTCCGAATTTGGTCATGTGAAATCCCCAAGAAACGGTGCGAAAGGCACCACCCTGAAGGAAAGCCTAGCAGAAGGTTCCCGCAGGGCAACCGGTTTTGCCACAGGACACAGCGCCTGCGGCGTCACCCGGCCTGGCGCTGGGCCGTGATTTCGCCAGCAATGGCTGCCGCCAGACGGGCGTTGTTCAGCACGAGCGCGATGTTGGCGGCAAGCGAGCGACCCGCGGTCAGGGTGAAGATCCGGTCGAGCAGGAAGGGCGTGACGGATTTGGCGGCGATGCCTTGACGGGCGGCCTCGGCCAGCGCCGTCTCGATCACCGGCACGATCTCGGACCGGGGGATTTCTGCATCCAAGGGGATCGGGTTTGCGACCAGTTGCCCGCCCGGCAACCCGAGCGCCCGGCGCATCAGGTGGGCGCGGGCGATGCTGGCGGCATCGTCCAGACGCAGGGGCGCAGTCAGGCCGCTGTCGCGCGACCAGAAGGCGGGGAAGGCACCCTGGCCATAGGCGATGACCGGGACGCCGAGGGTTTCCAGCACCTCGAGCGTCTTCGGCAGGTCGAGGATCGCCTTTGCGCCCGCGGCCACGACGGTCACCGGGGTCTGCGACAACTCGGTCAGGTCGGCCGAGACGTCGAACGATAGTTCGGCTCCGCGATGGACGCCGCCGATGCCGCCGGTGGCAAAGACCGCGATCCCGGCAAGCCGGGCGGCGATCATGGTTGCGGCGACCGTGGTTGCGCCGGTGCCGCGGGCGGCGAGGCAGGCGGCAAGGTCGGCGCGCGACAGCTTGGCCACGCCCGTGGCGCGGGCGAGGGCTTCAAGTTCGCCCTCGGTCAGGCCGATGTTCAGTGTTCCGCCGATCACGGCGATGGTTGCCGGAACCGCACCGCTGGCGCGGACCTCGGCCTCGACCCGGCGGGCGGTGTCGAGGTTCTGCGGGAAGGGCATGCCATGGGTGATGATCGTCGATTCCAGCGCGACGACGGGGCGGCCGTCTTGCAGGGCGCTGGCGACCTCGGGCGAGAGGCGGGCGAAATCAGGCAGGCTCATGCGGGTCTTCTCCGGCAACGTGGCGGGCGGCAGTGCGGACGGCGGCAGCGAGGGCTGCGGCGCGATCCATGCCGCGGCGTTCGGCGACAAGATGGGCGGCAAGGCAGGTGTCGCCTGCGCCCGTGACGCGGCGCAGGGGCACGGCGGGCGGGCGGGCGGTGACGATGCCCGCCGCGGTTCCGTCGGCCGACAGGTTCGCCCCGTCGGTGACGATCACGCGGGACGCCCCGAGGCCGAGGATCGCGCGGGCAGCGTCGGCCGCATCGGTCGAGGCGCGGCCGGCCAGCGCGTCGGCCTCGATCCGGTTCAGGTGCAGCGTGGCATTGGCCATCCCGATCAGCGGGCGCAGCCTGAGGGCCTTGCCGGGCGAGGCCGGAACGACGGTGACCGCGGCCCTGGCAAAGAGCGGCGAGACCGCAATCCGGGCAAGCAGGTCCTCGGTCAGGTTGCCGTCGATGACAACCGGTCCGGTCCAGGGCGCGGCGGCAGAGCCAAGGCGCCCGTCGGACAGGGGGGCGAGGATCAGCTCGCCCGCCGCCTCGAGCGAGTGGGCATCGGCCACGGCGGCGACCAGCCCCTGCGAATCCTCGATTGCCATATAGGCGTCGGTGGGTCGCGCGGCGTCGCGGTAGGCATGTCGGCAGTCGATGCCCCGGGCCGTCAGGGTCCGGGCGAGTTCGTCCCCCTCGGCGTCCTGCCCAAGCGAGGTCAGAAAGGCCGGGCGCATCCCGAAACGCGCCAGCGCAACGGCGACGTTCAGGGCAACGCCCCCGGGGATTCGGGCAATCCGGCCCGGCACGTCCTGGCCATGCGCCATCCGGCCGGGGTGGCGGCCGATGATGTCCCAAAGGGCCGAGCCGATGCAGAGGATGTCGGGGGCAGGGTGCGTCATCCGCGCTTCTTCCCAAGCCCACGCGATTTCTGCAAGCAGGAAGGCGAAGTGCCGCTCGCCTTGACGCCCGGATTGCAGCACTGTCGGACCCACGCAAGGGGAGATGCCGCGATGACCTTCAAGCCACCGCCACCCGCACCCAAGGGGCTCTGGCGCAGGACGCCGCCTGCGGTGTTTCCGGTTTTTCTCGGGCTGATGGGCCTTGGCCTTGGATGGCGGCGCGGCGCGCCGGAGTTCGGCTTGCCGCAGGGGCTGGGCGAGGCGGTGGTCGGCGCGGTGACGCTGCTGGCGGTCTTCGGTCTGGTCACCTATCTGGTCAAGATCGCCCGCAGGCCCGGCGTCGTGGCCGAAGACCTGAGCGTTCTTCCCGGGCGGGGCGGGATCGCCGCGATGGTGCTGGTGATCTATCTGGTCGCCGTGGCGCTGACGCCGTATTGGCCACGGGTTGCCACCGGGTTCCTACTGGCCGGGTTTGCAGCCCATGCCGTCCTTATCCTGCTGGTTCTGCGGCTGATCCTGTCGCGGCCCGGGGACGCCGCGCGGTTGTCACCTGTCTGGCATCTGGTCTTTGTCGGCCCCATCGTCGGGGCGCTGGCGGCGGCGCAGCTGGGCTGGGTGGAGCTTGCCGCGGCAATCTCGATTGCGACGGCATTGGCCGCCCTTGCCATCTGGACGGCGAGCGCCGTGCAGCTGTTGCGCGAGGACGTGCCCGCGCCCCTGCGCCCGTTTCTGGCCATTCACCTCGCCCCTGCGGCGCTGCATGGCCAGGTCGCGCTGCTGACCGGGAATGACCGGATGCTGCTGGTCGCCGCTGGACTGACGGTTCTGATCCTGGCGGCGCTGGTGCTGTCGGGGCGATGGCTGCTGCGGTCGGGGTTCTCGCCGATGTGGGGGGCGCTGACCTTTCCGCTGGCGGCAACCGCCTCGCTCTGGCTCGGGATCGGCGGGGTCTGGCGGCTGCCGGGGGGCATCTTGCTGGTGCTGGCGACGTTCCTGATCCTCTGGATTGCGCGGCGCGTGCTGCGCGACTGGGCGACCGGTGCGCTGGCGCTGAAGACCAACGCGGCTGTCGCCTAGATTAGGCTGACCCAGGCCCTCGCGATGGCAAGGCCGGTCGCGTCGGCAACAGGCCCGTGCGCGGCCTCGAGCGCGGGGTGGTCGGTCAGGAAGTCCGGGTAGCGGCGCGCGATCCAGGGTTCCTGCACCGCCTTCCATTGCCGGACGACGGGGCGGCTCGCCTCGAAATGGAACTGCATGCCGTAGGTCGCGCGCCCGTGCCGGAAGGCCTGTACCGGTGCCACGGGCGAGTCCGCGAGGTGGCTTGTGCCCGGCGGCAGGGAGAAGGTGTCGGCGTGCCACTGAAAGGTGCGGAACACTTCCGGAATGGCGCCGAGCACCGGGTCGGCAGCGGCTGCCCCGGTCAGCCGGACCTCGCTCCAGCCGAATTCGTCGGCGCCGCCGACCTGGTTCGTCGCGCCAAGCCCGCGCGCCAGCACCTGCGAGCCGAGGCAGATGCCAAGGACGGCGCGGCCATCTTCACCGAAGCGGCGCATCAGCGCAGCGAGGTGCGGCAGGTAGGGATGGTCGTCGTCAGCCACGGCCGACTGCTCGCCTCCGAACACGACAATCGCGTCGTGGCGGGCGCTGTCGCCGGGCAGGGGTTGGCCCAGATGGGGGCGGTAGATGTCGACCAGAGCGCCTGCCTCGTGCAGGGCGACGCCCACCTGTCCGTGGTGGGTTCCGTCCATGTTCTCGACAATGGCGACGCGCATGGTCCCTCCGGTCTGACGCGCTGGCAGATCATCATCTCGCGGTTTCGCCGGCAAGAGGCACAAGGGGTCTTGCATGTCCGCCCCACAGGTGAAACAGGGACGTGCCAAACGAAAACTCCCCCGGAGGCGACCATGGAGATTCGCGAGGCCCTTACCTTTGACGATGTTCTGCTGGTGCCTGCTGCATCGAGCGTGCTGCCGTCCGAGGCCGATGTTTCCACCTTCGTGACGAAAAGCGTGCGGATGAACATTCCGCTTCTGTCCTCGGCCATGGATACGGTGACCGAGGCGCGCATGGCGATCGCGATGGCGCAGGCGGGCGGGATCGGGGTGATCCACCGCAACCTCGATCCTGAAGCGCAGGCCAACGAGGTGCGGCGGGTGAAGCGTTTCGAAAGCGGGATCGTCTACAACCCGATCACCCTGCGCGCCGACCAGACGGTGGGCGACGCGCGCGCGCTGCAGGACCGCTACAACGTCACCGGATTTCCGGTCGTGGACGAGGCCGGGCGGGTCGTGGGCATCGTGACCAACCGCGACATGCGCTTTGCCTCGGATGACCGCACGCCGGTGCGCGTGGTGATGACGGCCGACAATCTGGCCGTCTTGACCGAACCGGCTGACCGCGATGAGGCCATCAGCCTGATGAAGGCGCGGCGGATCGAGAAGCTTCTGGTCACCGACGGCAAGGGCAAGCTGACCGGTCTGCTGACCCTGAAGGACACGGAAAAATCGGTCCTGAACCCGAATGCCTGCAAGGACGAGCTTGGCCGGTTGCGGGTGGCAGCGGCCTCGACCGTGGGCGACGCGGGCTTCGAGCGCAGCCAGGCGCTGATCGATGCCGGGGTGGACCTTGTGGTGATCGACACCGCGCACGGGCATTCCGAGGGCGTGGCCAGGGCGGTCGAGCGGATCAAGAAACTGTCGAACCGGGTGCAGGTGATCGCGGGCAACGTGGCCACGGCCGAGGCGACGCGGGCGCTGATCGGGGCGGGGGCCGACGCGGTGAAGGTGGGCATCGGGCCGGGGTCGATCTGCACCACGCGGATTGTCGCGGGCGTGGGCGTACCGCAGCTGACGGCAATCTTCGATTCCGCGCAGGCGGCGGGCGATGTCCCGGTGATCGCGGATGGCGGCATCAAGTATTCCGGCGACTTCGCCAAGGCGATTGCGGCGGGGGCCTCTTGCGCGATGGTCGGCTCGGCCATCGCGGGCACCGACGAAAGCCCCGGCGAGGTGATCCTGTACCAGGGCCGCAGTTTCAAGAGCTATCGCGGCATGGGCAGCCTTGGCGCGATGGCGCGGGGGTCTGCCGACCGCTATTTCCAGAAGGACGCGGCGTCCGACAAGCTGGTACCGGAAGGGATCGAGGGGCAGGTGCCCTACAAGGGCACGGCGGCGGCGGTGATCCACCAGCTGGTCGGCGGCCTGCGTGCGGCGATGGGCTATACCGGCAACCGGACCGTCGCCGAGATGCGCCAGAACTGCCGCTTCGTGCGGATCACCGGGGCGGGACTCAAGGAAAGCCACGTCCACGACGTGCAGATCACCCGGGAAAGCCCGAACTACCGGATCGGCTGAGGGCCCGAGCCTCGGGCCTTGGGCTGACCGGCGACCGGGACCGGATCGCGGTAGTGCCGCGTGCCCTGACGCCGGATGCCGGACGGATGACGGATCGGGCGCAGGCCCAAAGGGAAGGGACGATCCTGACATGAAGGTTCCGCCACGCGTTCTTCTGGACGGGCAGCTCTGCCAGATCTGGGTGCATGACACCCGGACGGGCCGGAACAGCCTTTTGTTCGAGACGACCGAGCTTCTTCTGGAAGCGCCGAACTGGACCTTGCAGGGGGATGCGCTGATCCTGAACGGCGACGGCCGGCTCTGGCGCGTGCCGCTGGACCATCCGTCCCTTGTGCCGGTCGGGGTGACGGGCGTTCCGCCCCTGAACAACGACCACGTGCTCGACCCCGATGGCCGGCACATCTTCGTCTCTGCCTATGACGACTGGCAGATCTACCGCGCGCCGCTTGCGGGCGGGGCAGCCCTTCGGGTCACGGGGCCGGGCACGCCTGCGGGGATGCTGCACTTCCTGCACGGGGTGTCGCCTGACGGGCGGGACCTGGCCTTCGTCGGGGTCCGGGCAGAGATGACCGAAACGAGCTTCAGGTTCCTGTCTGCCGAAATCTGCACCCTTGGAAGCGATGGGCAGGGATTTGCGCAGATCACCTCTGGCGGGGCACTGGCAGACGGGCCGGAGTACAGCCCCGACGGCGGGTGGATCTACTTCAATACCGAAGCCTTTTCGGGCCATGCGCAGATTGCCCGGATGCGGCCGGACGGTTCGCACGCCGAACGGCTGACGAATGCACCGACGGTGGACTGGTTCCCGCATCTGTCGCCGGACGGGCGTCTGGCGGTCTATCTTGCCTATCCGCCGGGGACAGAAGGCCATCCCGAAAACCGGTGGGTGGAGTTGATGCTGGTGAAGGATGGCGACTGGCCCGGTGCCGTCAGCGTTGCCCGGCTGTTTGGCGGGCAGGGCACGATCAACGTGAACAGCTGGTCGCCTGACAGCGCGCGCTTTGCCTTCGTGGCCTATCCGATGCAGGCCGCCTGACCACGGCGGGACCATGCCGGGTGACCGATGCGCCGAGATCCGGGCGCTTCGGTCAGGGGGTGCCAGAGGCCGACGGTCTGGCGGGCGACTGCGGTGCAGCGCTGCGGCCGAAGGGTTGAACGCGGATCGGCGCGAAAGCCGGCGGCCCCGCCGAAACGGCGGGAACCGTCGCATGGCCCGGGCGCGCCGCACGATCTGACCGTCTGACGCCAATGCACCCAACGGCCGGCAGGGACGACGGATCAGACCTGGGGCTGCCGGGCGACGATGCCGTCGGCCTCGCCCCCGTAGGTCTTCGGCATGACCAACGCCACGCCCGAGATAAGGCAGGCGATGGCGGCGGCGATCCAGCCGGTCATGTGCTCGTCCAGCAGAATGATGCTCCAGATGATGCCCGCTCCGGTCGTGGCATAGCCGACCTGGCTGGTGAATACCGCCCCCGTGGTGCGGACCGCGATGACGGACAGGACCATGCTTGTCGCGCTCATCGCCGCGATCAGGAGGAAGGCCCAGCCCAGAGGGCCTGCAACCTCGCCCACCGGAATGAACGACCCGCTGAGCAGCGCGATCGGCGTCGCGATCAGGGCCGAGGCCAGGACGATCCCGGTCGTGGTGCCGATTGCACTGGTCGAGGTCGCGGGCAGCGAGGCGATCATCAGGCCCTCGGCGGCGTAGAAGGCGGGCACCAGCATTGCCGCGACAATCCAGATCCAGCTGCTTGTCCCGAGCGTGCCCTCGCCCGGCAGGATGATCATCAGCACGCAGACAAGACCCAGGCTGAGGCCCAGGAACCGCTTCAGGCTGGGGGCTTCCAGCCCGATCAGGGCGGCCACCGCAAAGACGATGAAACTTTCGACAGCCAGGATGATGGAAATCACCATCGCCGGGACGTTCTGCGCCACCCAGAACAGCGTGAGTTGCGGCAGCGTGCCGCCGATCAGGCCGATCAGCGCATAGCGCATCAGGTCCGCGCGGCTGCGGCCCGGATATTGCCCGGTTGCCACCGACAGGAAACTCATGATCGCGGCGCTGCACCAGAGCGTCCAGAAGATGACGCCGAAGGGGCTGATGTCTTCGCGCATGATGATGCGCGAGATCGAGGGGATGATGCCCCAGAGCGCGCCGATCAGCAGCAGCAGGAACCCGCCCTTCAGCAGGCTGATCGTCCGGCGCAGGTTCTGCTCGCGGCGATAGACCTCGGACGCCATCGCGACAAAGACGCGGCTGAGGTTGCCCAGCGCATCGTCGCGGCGGGAAATGTCGTCCAGGCCAAGGCGCGAGGGGTCGAAGCCCTTGCCCTCGACCATCTGCGAGGCATTGGCCAGCCGGTCGACCTGCCGCAGGTATTCCAGTTCCTTGTCGCGCAGGCGCTTGCGTTCCAGCCCGGCGTTGAGCCGCGCGCGCAAAAGGACCACATCGAAGGACTTGGTCAGGAAATCCTCGGCGCCAAGCTCGATGGCCTTTACCACGTCGTCCATCTCTTCCAGCGACGAGATGACGATGGCGGGAATGTCGCGCAGCGCCGGGTCGGCCTTCATCGCCTGCAAGACCTGAAAGCCGTCCATGTCGGGCATGACGATGTCGAGCAGCACCATGTCGATGCCGCCCTGGGCCAGCCGTTCCAGCGCGCGCGCGCCGTCGGCGGCTTCCTCGACGTCGTGGCCAAGGTTGCGCACCGCGAGCGTCATCTTCAGGCGCGTCTGCCTGTGGTCGTCGACCACAAGCACCCTGCCGCGGAAATCCGCCATTACCGTTCCCCCCGTTTCGCTGCCGCTTCAGGCAGTCAGCAGGCCTTTCAGCCCTTGTTCCGCTATCCGGTATTCGCGCGCCGCGGCCTCGACCCTTGACGCGGCGGTCGCGACCTCGCCCGCGCGGCCAAGGGCCTCGATCTCGCGGCAAAGCGATGCGAGCGTTGTTGCCCCGAAGTCGGCGGCGCTGCCCTTGAGGGTGTGCGCTGCGCGCCTTAGGGCATCGGCGTCATTCGCCGCGACCGCCTGCTCGAGGCGTGCGACAAGACCGGGGCCATCGTCAAGGAAGCTCTGGACAAGGTCACGCAGGGCCTCGCGGTCGCCGCCGATCACGTCGAGCAGCCGGTCGAGCGCCTTGGGGTCAAGCGGGCTATCCGGTTCGGGCATCGCATCCTCCGTCCTGTCCGCTGCGCTGCCCAGACAGGCGCGGATCGCCTGCACCAGGGCCTCGACGCGGATGGGCTTGCTGACATAGTCGCTCATTCCCGCCGCGATGAAGCGCTCGCGGTCGCCTTCCATCGCGTTCGCGGTGACCGCAATGATCTTCGGGCGGGTATCGGCGGAATAGGTGGCGATGATCCTGCGGGTTGCCTCGACGCCGTCCATCTCGGGCATCTCGATATCCATCAGGATCAGGTCGTAGGGCTGAAGTTCCAGTGCCTGCAGCACCTCGAGCCCGTTGCCGGCGACGTCCGCCCGATAGCCGAGGCGCTTGAGGATCATCCGGCCAAGCTTCTGGTTCGTGGGGTGGTCGTCGGCCAAGAGGATGCGGGCCGGAAACTCTGTGGCAAGCTGGTCGTCGATGCGCGGCTTGTCGATCCGCCGGTGCGGCAGGACGCGCGTCGGCTCGCCCAGCGCGATGGTCAGCAGCGCGTTGAGCAGCGTCGAGGGCTTGATAGGCTTGGCGAGCACCTCGGCAAAGCCGATGCCTTTCAGGGCGGCACCGTCATGGTCGCCCGCGTGGCCGAGCGAGCTGAGCAGGACCAGCGGCATCGGCCGGGCGTCAGGCAGATCGCGGATCGCGCGCGCCAGGTCGATGCCGTCCATCCCGGGCATGTGCATGTCGAGGATGGCAACGTCAAACCTCTGCCCGTCGCCAAGCAGCGCCAGGGCTTCGGAAGGGCCGGCAGAGGGCGTCGGCTGCATGGACCAGATCTCGCACTGGCGGGCCAGGATCTGACGGTTCGTGGCGTTGTCGTCCACGATCAGCACTCGCATCCCCTCAAGGTCCGGGCGGGCCTGATTGATGCGGACGGCGCGGATCGGCTCGGCCACGGGCGCGCGGATCGTGAAGGTGAAGGCCGACCCCTTGCCGGGTTCGCTTGTCACGCCGATGTCGCCGCCCATCAGCCTGACCAGCCGCTGGCTGATCGCAAGGCCAAGCCCGGTGCCGCCAAAGCGCCGCGTGGTCGAGGCGTCGGCCTGGGTGAAGGACTGGAACAGCAGGCCGATCCGGTCGGGCGGAATCCCGATCCCGGTGTCGCGGACGGAAAAGCCGAGCGTCACGTCGTCGGGGCCCCCGGCCGGGGCGGCGACCGCGCGCGCGACGGTCAGGATCACCTCGCCGGTTTCGGTGAACTTGATCGCGTTGTTCAGCAGGTTGAGCAGGATCTGCCGCAGCCGCGTCGGGTCGGACACGATGCGCTGCGGCACGTCGGTTTCGATCACATAGGCCAGATCGAGACCCTTGCGCCCCGCCGCCATCGCGACGAGATCGAGGGCGCCCTCGATGCATTCGCGCAGGTCGAAGGCCACGCGCTCCAGATCCAGCTTGCCCGCCTCGACCTTGGAGAAGTCGAGGATGTCGTTCAGGATGGTCAGCAGGCTTTCGGCGCTGTCGTTGATCGTACGGGCGTATTCGGCCTGTTCGGGCGGCAGGTCGGTGTCGAGCAGCAGGTTGCTCATGCCGATGATGCCGTTCATCGGTGTGCGGATTTCGTGGCTCATGCTGGCGAGGAACTGGCTTTTCGCGGTCGTGGCGCGCATCGCCTCGTCCCGCGCCTCTGCCAGGCTTGCGACAAGCTCGCGCTGCCGCTCGGCCAGGGCCTCGCGTTCCCTCAGGCTG
>JBJOQI010000438.1:0-4953 GCA_046050045.1 Pseudomonadota bacterium
ATTCGATCAGATCGGCAGCCTTGCGCGCCAGAAACAGCGGCAAGGCCCCGTCGAAGGCCAGCGCGTCCACGGCGAAGACCAGCACGACAAACATGACAATTGCTATCACGCTTCGGTTGGTCATGGTCTTGCTGCCTTCTGCCCCTTCATCTTGACCGAAATACTCCCGGGGAGGTGCGGAGGGGCAGGCAGCCCCTCCGCTTCACGGGGATCAGAGCATCGCCTTGACCTTGGCGGCGGTCGCCTCGGCGGTGATGCCGAATTCCGCATAGAGCCGGTCAGCCGGGGCCGAGGCACCAAAGCCCTGCATGCCGACAAAGGCCGACTTGCCCTCGCGGCCGCGCTCGCCCAGCAGCCAGCGGTCCCAGGGCTGGCGGACGCTCGCCTCGATCGCCACGCGGACGGGGCCTGCGGGCAGGACGCGCTTGCGGTAGGCCTCGGGCTGGGCCGCGAACAGCTCCATGCAGGGCATCGAGACGACGCGGGTGCCGATCCCTTCGGCCTGCAGCAGGTCGCGGGCCTTGAGCGCGATCTCGACCTCGGACCCGGTGGCCATCAGGATGGCCTTGCGCGGGCCGGTAGCCTCGGCCAGGACATAGGCGCCTTGCGCGGTCAGGTTCCGGGCCAGATGCGCCTTGCGGACGGTGGGCAGGTTCTGCCGCGACAGGGCGAGCACCGAGGGCGTCGTGGTCGTGGTCAGCGCCAGTTCCCAGGCCTCGGCGGTTTCCACCACGTCGGCGGGGCGGAAGGTCCAGGTGTTTGGCGTGGCCCGGCAGATTGCCAGATGCTCGACCGGCTGGTGGGTCGGGCCGTCTTCGCCCAGGCCGATCGAGTCATGCGTCATCACATAGACCGCAGGCACACCCATCAGTGCCGAAAGGCGCATCGCGCCGCGGGCGTAGTCGGTGAAGCACAGGAAGGTGCCGCCGTAGGGGCGCACGCCGCCGTGCAGCGCAAGCCCGTTCATCGCGGCGGCCATGCCGTGTTCACGGATGCCGTAGTGGATGTAGCGGCCCTTGCGGTTCTCGGGCGCGAAGATGCCAAGATCCCTGGTCAGCGTCAGGTTCGACCCCGTGAGGTCGGCAGAGCCGCCGACGGTTTCGGGCATGGCGGCATTCACGGCCTCGAGCACGATCTCGGAGGCCTTGCGGGTGGCGACCTTCGGGGCCTCGGTCGAAGCCTTCTGCTTCACGGCGCGGATGGCGGCGGCAAGCTTCTTCGGCGCGCCAAGCGCCATCTGGCGTTCGAACTCGGCCTTCTTCGCCGGGGACAGGGCACCCAGACGGGCTTCCCAGTCCTTGCGGGCGGCGGCACCGCGTGCGCCGACCGACGTCCACCACTGGGCCACGTCGCCCGGCACCACGAAGGGGGCGTGCGACCAGCCGTAGATCTCGCGCACCTTGGCGATTTCCTCGGGGCCGAGCGGCGATCCGTGGGCCCCGGCGCTGTCCTGTTTCTTGGGGCTGCCAAAGCCGATGTGGGTCTTGCAGTCGATCATCACCGGCCGGTCGGAGGTCTTGGCCTCGGTCATGGCGCGGTCGATGTCGTCGGGGTCATGGCCGTCGCAGGACAGCACCATCCAGCCGGCGGCGGCAAAGCGCGCGCGCTGGTCGGTGATGTCGGACATCGTGACCTTGCCGTCGATCGAGATGTTGTTGTTGTCCCAGAGCACGATCAGGTTCTTCAGCTTCTGCTTGCCGGCAAGGCCGATGGCCTCGTGGCTGATGCCTTCCATCAGACAGCCGTCACCGGCGATGACCCAGGTGCGGTGATCGACGACCTTGGCCCCCCAGCGGGCGCGCATCGATTCCTCGGCAATCGCAAAGCCCACGGCGTTCGAGATGCCCTGGCCGAGCGGGCCGGTCGTGGTCTCGATCCCCGCGACGTGGCCGTATTCCGGGTGGCCCGCGGTGATCGCGCCCCACTGGCGGAAGTTCCGGACCTGCTCGACCGTCATGTCGGCATAACCGGTCAGGTGCAAAAGCGCATAGATCAGCATCGAGCCGTGGCCGGCCGACAGGATGAAGCGGTCGCGGTCGGCCCATTTCGGGGACGAGGCGTCGAACTTCAGGTGTTTGGAAAACAGGACCGTCGCCACGTCGGCCATGCCCATCGGCATGCCGGGGTGGCCGGAGTTCGCGGCCTGTACCGCGTCGATGGCCAGCATCCGCACGGCGGCGGCGCGCATCCAGTGGTCGGCATGTTTCTCGCGCAGGGTCGCAATATCCACGGCCTTGTCCTTCCTCTCGTGATCCCTCGGGGCGCCTTCAAAAATCTTGGGCTTGATAGCACCCTCAGCCCCGAGTGCAAGGGAAGCGGCAGTCCACGCGCTGTCATGGACGGGTGATTGGGGGAAGAATTCCATCGCGCCTTTGGGCTAGACTTGCCGGACAGGAGCCTGAAGCCGATTCGGTGTGGCCGGAGGGGCAAGCCGGAAACGCGACAGGGCAAGGACATCCCGGACGGGGTGGGGGAAATGGAATGAACGAAAGCTTTGGCGCGGCAGGGCGGATTGCCGGTGCAATTGACCGGATCGAGGATGCGCTGCAGCGCATGGTCACGCAGGTGGCCATGCCCACGGGCGAGAATGATGGTCGGGGGGCGCTGGAACAGGCGCTGGAAGACGAGCGCACGGCGAATGCGCAGCTGACCGAGCGCGTCCGGGCGATCAAGGAAAAGCAGGAATCGCTTGTGGCCGGGCTGGAGCGCACGGTGGCGCGGCTGACCGAACAGCTGGATCAGCAAGGGCGGGAATTGCAGCGGCAGAAGCGGGTGAATGCGCAACTGACCGAAACCAACCGGGCCCTGAGCACGGCCGCTACCGAGGGCAACATCGCGCCGCATCTGATCAACAAGGCGATGCTGAGCGAGCTGGAGGCCCTGCGGGCCGCCCGCGCGGCCGAGGTGGCCGAGATGGAAGAGATCCTGGGCGAACTCAAGCCCCTGATCGGAGAGGTGGCATGATGCCGGAAGTGCGGATCACCATCGGCGGGCGCGATTTCGACGTGGCCTGCCAGGACGGGGAAGAGCATTTCCTGCGCGCGGCCGCCCAGATGCTGGATACCGAGGCGACGGCGCTGATGGGCCAGATCGGGCGGGTGCCCGAGGGGCGGATGCTGCTGATGGCGGGCCTGATGCTGGCCGACCGCACGGCGGGGCTGGAGGATCAGCTGCGGCTGGCCGAGGCGCGAGCGCGCGATGCCGAGGCGGCCTATGAACGGGCGATCAAGAGCCAGCCCCGGACGGAAGTTCCGGTCGAGGTGCGGGTCGAGGTGCCGGTCATGCCGGAGGGACTGGAGACGGCGCTCGACAGGCTTGCGGGCCGGCTGGAGGGCCTGGCGGCACGGGTGGAAGAGCGGGCGGGCGCGTGAGGCGGCTGGCTGCCGCGCTGTCGGTCCTGGCGGGACCGGCGC
Organism: Pseudomonadota bacterium; assembly: GCA_046050045.1. Taxonomy (GTDB): domain Bacteria; phylum Pseudomonadota; class Alphaproteobacteria; order Rhodobacterales; family Rhodobacteraceae; genus JAOADN01. The sequence goes on from JBJOQI010000438.1 coordinate 3,414, forward strand.
TTGCTCAGCCTGACCTGGTGACGACGCGCTACCAGTGTGACCGGGGCGTGGAGGTTCCGGCCACCTATGTCAACACTTCCGAAGGATCGGTGGCCGTCATCAACGTCGAAGGCCGCCAGATCACGCTTGTCAACGTGCCCGCTGGATCGGGGGCCAGATACGAATGGCCGTCCGACGGGTCGGGCTATGTCTGGTGGACCAAGGGACCGGAGGCCACGCTGCTGTGGAAGGATGCGGAAAAGGGCGAAGAGGTCACCCTCTATGCCCTTTGCACGGAACAGTCCTGATCAGGCGTTGGCTTCGCGGATCTTGTCGGCGGCGTCCTTGTCGAAGGTGACGCCCTTGGCCTCGAACAGCGCGTCAAGCTCGCCCGAGAGCGTCATCTCGGTGACGATGTCGCAGCCGCCGACAAACTCGCCCTTTACGTAAAGCTGCGGGATCGTCGGCCAGTCGGAGAAGTCCTTGATGCCCTGCCGGATGTCGGCGTCGGCAAGGACGTTCACATCGACGAAATCGACGCCCATGTAGTTGAGCACGCCGGCCACGCGGGACGAGAACCCGCATTGCGGCATCATCTTGGTGCCCTTCATGTAAAGGACGACGTCGTTCTTGGTCACGGTGTCGCGGATCTGGTCGATGGCGGTCATGGGGATCACTCCGGTGCCTTGGTTGTCAGCGCGAGCGCATGCAACTCGCCTTGCGCGCCGTCCATCTTGCCCTTGAGGCTGGCGTAGACGGCGCGTTGCTGCTGGACGCGGTTCATGCCGCGGAAGCTTTCGTCGATCACTTCGGCCGCGAAGTGCTGGCCATCGTCGCCCTGCACGGTGATGCGGGCCTTGGGAAAGGCGGCGCGGATCAGCGCTTCGATGTCCTTGGCTTCGACAGGCATGGGCGGCTCCTTGGTCTCGGGGGCGAATCTAAGGCCGGGGGCAGGGGGCTGCAAGGGGCCGCAGGGCCCGGGCGGGCTTTGACTTTCCGGCGTGGCGGCGCAAGACAGGGGGAAAGCCGAAGGAGTAAGCGATGAAGGCAAAGGTGACGTGGATCAACGGGCGCGCGTTTCTGGGTGAAAGCGGGTCGGGTCATGCGGTGGTGATGGATGGCGCGCCAGAGGCGGGCGGGCGCAACATCGGGGTGCGACCGATGGAGATGCTGCTCTTGGGGCTTGGCGGCTGCACGGCCTTTGACGTGGTGATGATCCTGGAACGCGGGCGCGAGGACGTGCGCGGCTGCGAGATCGACCTGGACGGTGAGCGGGCCGAGGAAGACCCGAAGGTCTTCACCAGGGTCAAGATGACCTTCACGCTGCGCGGGCGGAACCTGAACCCCGCCAAGGTCGAGCGGGCCATCGCGCTGAGCCACGAGAAATACTGCTCGGCCTCGAAGATGTTCGAGAAGACCGCTGTGATCGAGCACGAATGGAAGGTCGTCGAGGACTGAGCCGCCTTTCCGTGAAGAACGGAGCGGAAGCCGAAGAATTTCATGGGAAATTCTTCGGCGCTATCCTTAGGCCACGGCCTTGGCGAAGGCGGTGCGGTAGAGG
>JBJOQI010000439.1:0-7535 GCA_046050045.1 Pseudomonadota bacterium
GCACGAAATCCGCCCCGATGATGTCGAGCCCGCAGGTTTCCGACGAGAGCACATAGCCCGTCTCGCCCACCCGGCCCAGGACCAGCGGCCGCACGCCCATCGCGTCGCGCACGCCGATCAGCTTGGTGCGGGTCATCGCGATGACGCTGAAGGCCCCCTCGACGGCGCGCAGCGCGTCCTTGATGCGTTCCGACAGCGTCTTCTGCATCGACCGTGCCATGAGGTGGATGATGCATTCGCTGTCGGACGACGACTGGAAGATCGCGCCACGCTCGATCAGCTGTTTGCGCAGCGCCGTGGCGTTGGTCAGGTTGCCGTTGTGGGCAATCGCGCAGCCGCCGACGGCAAACTCGCCGAAGAAGGGCTGCACGTCGCGGATCGCGGTATGGCCCTTGGTCCCGGCGGTGGAATAGCGCACGTGGCCGATGGCCAGCGACCCCGGCAGGGTCTCCATCACGTCGGGCTTGGTGAAGTTGTCGCGGACATAGCCGAAGCGGCGGGCCGAGTTGAAGCCTTCGGTCGGGTCGTAGCTGACAATGCCGCCTGCCTCCTGCCCGCGGTGCTGCAGCGCATGCAGGCCGAGCGCCACGAAGTTCGACGCATCGGCCACGCCGATCACGCCGAAAATGCCGCACTCCTCCTTCAGCTTGTCGTCGTCAAAGGGGTGGGCGTAGTGGGTGCGCATCTGGCCTCCGAATCCGGGCGGCGGAACGTTGGCCTGCCTATAGTCCCTGGCGGGGCAAGTGTCACGGCCCCCTCACGCCGGAAGGGGCCGAAAGTGGCGACGCGGATCAGCCGTTCGAGGCCGGGGCCGTCGCGTTCGGGTCGGGAAGGCCGTCGGCCGCGCCACAGGTACCCACGAGTTCGTTGTAGCGGTCGACAACCCAGCCCGGGGCGTCCGACGGCATCGAGGCGGCAAGGCGTTCCTGCAGCGAGGCGAAGACCTTGACCGAGCGGGAGTCGTCGACAACCGGAATGGCCTGATCGACGACGATGCGGTCGTAGACGATCAGCGCGATGGCGACGAGCACGATGCCGCGCAGGACGCCGAAGACAAAGCCCAGCGCCTGGTCGATACCGCCCAGCGCCGACCGCTGGATCGCGCCCGAGAAGATCGGGGTGAAGATCGACATGACGACAAGGGCAACGGCAAAGACCGCCGCAAAGGCCGCGATGATCGACAATTCGCAGCTGTCGCCGAGGAAGCCGTCAAGGACCGGGATCTGCTTGACCAGCGGTTCGGCCTGCGGCGCGAAGATGAAGGCAAGCACGGCAGCCGCGACCCAGCCTGCAATGGCCAGCACTTCGCGCACAACCCCGCGGCTGTAGGCAAGGATGGCCGACATCAGCAGCACTACCGCCACCACGGCATCAACGATCGTAAAGCCTTCCATACCCTCGCTCCTTGGGACCTAGCCCGCCCCGAACATCTCGCCTACAAATGTGACAAGATCGGGAAACTTCCGCAGTTCCATGCCAGCTTCCCCGGTTGTTTTTGTGCTTTCCGGGGCGATGGCCGTTGAGAAACCAAGTTTTCCCGCCTCTTTCAACCGATTTTCCGTCTGTCCCACGGCGCGGAGCGCACCGGACAGGCTGAGTTCCCCGAAAACCACACAATCAGAGGGAAGCGCCACGTCTTCCCGCGCCGACAGCAGCGCCGCGGCCACGGCCAGGTCGGCCGCGGGCTCGCCGATCTTCATGCCGCCGGCGACGTTCAGGAACACGTCGAGCCCGGCAAAGGGGATGCCGCAGCGCGCCTCGAGCACGGCAAGGATGGTCGACAGCCGCCCCGAATCCAGACCGACCACGGTGCGCCGCGGCGTGCCGAGATTCGACGGCGTGACCAGCGCCTGGATTTCGGTCAGCAGCGGCCGCGAGCCCTCGATGCCGGCAAAGACCACCGACCCGGTGGCGCTGCCGCGTTCGGACAGGAACAGCGCCGAGGGGTTCGCGACCTCGGCCAGCCCCGCCCCCGTCATTTCGAAGACCCCGATCTCGTCGGCGGGGCCGAAGCGGTTCTTGACGGCGCGCAGGATGCGGAACTGGTGGCCGCGCTCGCCCTCGAAATAGAGGACGGTGTCGACCATGTGCTCGACCACGCGGGGGCCGGCGATCTGGCCGTCCTTGGTGACGTGCCCGACAAGGATGACCGCAACGCCCCGCCGCTTGGCGAAACTGACAAGCTCGTGTGCGACGGCGCGGACCTGGCTGACGGTGCCCGGCGCGGCCTCGACCTGGTCGGCCCACATGGTCTGGACCGAGTCGATCACCACAAGATCGGGCCGCAGGGCATCGACCGTGGTCAGGATGTCGCGCAGGTTGGTATCGGCGGCAAGCGAGACGGGCGCGCCGGACAGGCCGAGGCGTTCGGCCCGCATCCGGACCTGGGCCGAAGCCTCTTCGCCGGAAACATAGAGCGTCTTCAACCCTCTGGAGGCGAAGGCCGCGACAACCTGCAAGAGCAGGGTCGACTTGCCGATGCCGGGATCGCCGCCCAGAAGGATGGCCGAGGATGCCACCAGCCCGCCGCCGAGCACCCGGTCGAACTCTCCGACGCCGGACAGCACGCGGGGCGGCGCGGGTTCCTGCGCCTGCAGCGTCGAGACGGCAAGCGCCTTGCCCTTGGCCGCCCCGAGGCCACGGCCAGAGGGGCCCGCCGAAAGCGGGGCCTCTTCCGAGATCGAGTTCCAGGCGCCGCAGGCATCGCAGCGCCCCGCCCATTTCTGGTGCACGGCGCCGCAGGCGGCGCAGACGAAGGTGCTTGCAAGGGCTTTTGCCATGGCCAGAGTGATGCCTGCACATCCAGACCGGCGCAAGCCGCGACGCACGGGATTGAGGGCCACGCCGGGGCAACCTAGGCGGGGCCAGACCTTCACGGGATACCCGTTTCATGGCCGCCAGCACGCCCCAGCCCACCCGCCTTGCCGACTACCGGCCCTTTCCCTATCCGATCGCCTCGACCGAACTGGTGTTTCGACTGAACCCCGACGCGACGCGGGTCAGCGCGCGGATCGGGTTTTCGCAACGAAAGACGGACGGCGCGCGCGAGGACCTGTTCCTGCATGGCGAAAAGCTAAAGGTCATGTCAGCCCGGATCGATGGCCGCGACGTGCTGGCGGGGTCATCCCTGACCGACGAGGGTATCCGGGTTCCGGCCACGCTGTTGCCCGGGGGGCCCTTCGTCTGGGAGGCCGAGGTCGAGATCGACCCCAGGGGCAATACCGCGCTGGAGGGGCTCTACATGTCGAACGGCATGTATTGCACGCAATGCGAGGCCGAGGGCTTCCGCAAGATCACCTTCTACCCCGACCGGCCGGACGTCATGGCGACCTTCAAGGTCAGGATCGAAAGCGACCTGCCGGTTCTTCTGTCGAACGGAAACCCGACAGCCAGCGGTCCGGGCTGGGCGGAATGGACCGACCCCTGGCCGAAGCCTGCCTATCTGTTCGCGCTGGTCGCGGGCGATCTGGTGAACCTTGCCGATACCTTTACCACCAGGTCCGGCCGCAGGGTCGACCTGAACGTCTGGGTGCGCGCGGGCGACCTTGACCGCTGCGACTTTGCGATGGGGGCGCTCAAGCGGTCGATGGCCTGGGACGAACAGAGGTACGGGCGAGAGTATGACCTCGACGTGTTCAACCTTGTTGCCGTCGATGACTTCAACATGGGCGCGATGGAGAACAAGGGGCTGAACATCTTCAACTCCAAGCTCGTGCTCGCCAGCCCGGAAACGGCAACCGACCTTGATTTCGAGCGGATCGAGTCGGTGATCGGGCATGAGTACTTCCACAACTGGACCGGCAACCGCATCACCTGCCGCGACTGGTTCCAGCTTTGCCTCAAGGAAGGGCTGACAGTCTTTCGCGATCAGGAGTTCACCAAGGACATGCGGTCCGCGCCGGTGAAGCGGATCGACGACGTGCTGACACTGCGCGCGCGCCAGTTCCGCGAGGATCAGGGGCCACTGGCGCATGCGGTCCGGCCCGACAGCTATGTCGAGATCAACAACTTCTACACGGCCACGGTCTATGAGAAGGGTGCCGAAGTCATCGGGATGCTGAAGACGCTGGTGGGGGACGAGGGGTATCGCAGGGCGCTCGACCTCTATTTCGACCGGCATGACGGCGACGCGGCCACGATCGAGGACTGGCTGACGGTGTTCCAGGACGCGACGGGCCGCGACCTGACGCAGTTCAGGCGCTGGTACACCGATGCGGGCACGCCGCGACTGTCTGTGACCGAGGCGTGGAAGGACGGCACCTATACCCTGACCTTCACGCAAGCGACGCCCCCGACGCCCGGGCAGGCCGACAAGCCGCCGCGCGTGATCCCGATTGCGGTGGGGCTGCTGAACCCCAACGGCGACGAGGTGTTGCCGACGACGGTTCTGGAAATGACCGAGGCCGTGCAGAGTTTTGCCTTTGAGGGGCTTGCAAGCCGCCCGGTTCCGTCGATCCTGCGCGGCTTTTCGGCCCCGGTGGTGCTGACGCGCGATGCGAGCGCCGAGGAACGGGCCTTCCTGCTGGCGCATGACACCGACCCGGTGAACCGCTGGGAGGCGGGCCGGGCGCTGGCGCGGGACGAGCTTTGCCGGATGGTGCGCGACGGCGGCGAGCCGGGCCGGGCCTGGACCGATGGAATCGAGGCGGTCCTGCGGGACGAGACGCTGGACCCGGCCTTTCGTGCGCTCTGCCTGCGGATGCCGTCCGAGGACGATATCGCGCAGGCCCTGCAGGAATCGGGCACCACCCCGGACCCGGACCGCATTCATGCGACCGTCGAAACCGCACGCCAGGTTCTGGCGGGGCGGGCCGTGGGGACGCTGGAGCGGCTCTTCGACGCGATGGCGCCCGAAGGGGCCTTTTCGCCGGACGCTGCGCAGGCGGGGCGGCGCGCGCTGCGTCTGGCCTGCCTGACGCTGCTGACGCGGATCGACGGCGGGGCGCGGGCGGCAAGCCTGCATGCCAGCGCCAACAACATGACCGAAAGCATCGGGGCACTGGCGCAGCTTCTCGATGCAGGACGCGGCGCGGCCGAAGTTGCGGCCTTTCACGCACGCTGGAAGGCGAACCGGCTGGTGATCGACAAGTGGTTCACCTTGCAGGTGACGGCGGGCGATCCGGCGCAGGCCGCAGACCGTGCGGCGCTGCTGGCAGCTCACCCCGATTTCGACTGGAAGAACCCCAACCGGTTCCGCGCGCTTCTGGGCGGGCTGGCCGCGAACCATGCCGGGTTCCACCGGGCCGACGGGTCGGGCTATCGCTTTTATGCCGACTGGCTGATCCGGCTTGACCCGGTGAACCCGCAGACGACGGCGCGGATGTCGACGGCCTTCGAGACCTGGGCGCGCTATGACGCGGGGCGAAAGGCTCTGGCACGACGGGAACTGAACCGGGTGCTTTCAGCGCCGGGCCTGTCGCGGGATGTGACCGAGATGGTCAGCCGGATCCTCGGGTAGCGGCGCGATGACTGAAAACGCGCCTCCTTACGCCTTTCGCCGGGTGATGCGGCGGCGGGCCATTGTCGCGGCGCTGCTGGTCTCGGGCGGGCTGTTCTACATCGGGCTGCACATCGGCGCGCCGGCGGTCATCCTGACGCTCTGGGGCATTGCCACGCTTGCCTTGCTGATCGCCGTGGTGGTGAACCGCACGGCAGGGGTCGACATCCGCGACGCTGTGCTGACCGTCACCGCCGGACCGCGGCGGGACAGTTACAACCTTTCGGAAATCGTGCGCGTGACCGCCTCTCGCTGGACGGACGGGCCGGACGAATATGCGCTCGAGATGCGGGACGGTGCGCGCCATATCCTGCCCGCAGCGGCGGTTCCGCCGGGAACGGCGCTTGACGACGCCTTGCGCGAACACGGCGTCGCGGTCGAAAGCCGCAGACTGAAGGGAACGCGTGCCTGACGGAAGCGGCGTCAGTTGCAGTAGGACTGGGCGCGCGTGAACTCGGCCACGGCGGCACGCTTGTCGGCGTGGTGCATCGGGCCCCAGTCACGGGTGATCTGCCAGACCTGCTCGGACACGGTCGGGTCGGCCTGACGCGCGGCAATCTTCACCGCGCACTGCAGGTTGTCGGCACCATCATGCAGGTTGCCGTCGCAGCCCACGTAGTCCGCCGTCCGCGGCGAGATCTGCAGCAGGCCGAAGTAGGCCCCGCCACCGCCGGTCGCCTGCGGGTTCCAGGTGCTTTCGAACTTGGCAATGGCCGAGAAGAGCCCAGCCCAGAACATCCGGCGCTCGTCGGGCGTTGCCTCGGCATAGTTGGGGCAATAGGCGGCCACGTCAGCCGGAAGGGTCGAGGCCAGAACCGCCCCTTCGGCGCGCAGCGCCTCCAGCGTGGCTTCGGTCCACTCCGGGGCTTCGGGACGGTGGTCCCAGGCCATGACCGGCATCACGTCGGTCGACGGACCCTGGGTTTGCATGCAGGCGGCAGTCGCCATGACCAGTGCGAGCGCAACAGGACGGATCGTCCGGTTCGGGCGCAGGAAGGACTTCGACATCATTCATCCAGGCAGCATCGGACCCCCACGTCCGACCGTTGCGTTGTTTCGGAACTCATCCATCCGATCAACCTCGGTGGACAAGCGCCCGGATTTTCGGCGGATTTCTGCCCAATGGGCGGGCAGATGCGCGCGGATATCCGCAGAAACCCGCCCCCGCCCCCTGCCCCTTGCCCGCATGGGCCCCTTTCCGTAAGAACGGCTCGATCTCTGGAACCGCAGGCCCGACATGCTTGACCTTACCCATACCGCCCCGAAGCCCAAGGTGATTTCCGGCGCGAAATCGGACTGGGAACTAGTCATCGGTATGGAGGTGCACGCCCAGGTCGCCTCGAACGCGAAGCTGTTTTCGGGGGCCTCGACCCTGTTCGGGGCCGAGCCGAACTCGAACGTGTCCTTCGTCGATGCGGCGATGCCGGGGATGCTGCCGGTCATCAACGAATACTGCGTGGCGCAGGCGGTGAAGACGGGGCTTGGCATCAAGGCCGCGATCAACCTGCGGTCGGCCTTTGACCGCAAGAACTATTTCTACCCCGACCTGCCGCAGGGCTATCAGATCAGCCAGCTCTACCATCCCATCGTGGGCGAGGGCGAGGTGATCGTGGACATGGGTCCGGGCGTCGCGCGGCGCGTGCGGATTGAGCGCATCCATCTGGAACAGGATGCAGGCAAGTCGATTCACGACCTTGACCCCACGATGTCCTTCGTGGACCTGAACCGCACCGGCGTCGCGCTGATGGAAATCGTCAGCCGCCCCGACATCCGCGGGCCGGAAGAGGCCGCGGCCTATCTGTCCAAGCTGCGCCAGATCCTGCGCTACCTCGGAACCTGCGACGGCAACATGCAGAACGGCAACATGCGCGCCGACGTGAACGTCTCGGTCTGCCGGCCCGGCACCTACGAGGAATTCCAGCGCACTGGCGACCACAGGGTTCTGGGGACGCGCTGCGAGATCAAGAACATGAACTCGATGCGGTTCATACAGCAGGCCATCGAGTACGAGGCCCGCCGCCAGATCGCCATCGTCGAG
>JBJOQI010000440.1:0-3399 GCA_046050045.1 Pseudomonadota bacterium
CACTGGTTCCGCAGATCGACGATGGCGAGGCCATCGCCGTGCTTTCCGGCTATCTCGATACGCTGTCGCTGGTCGAGCGGCTGCACCGCCTGCTGCTTGACGTCATCAAGGACGAGTTCGAGCGGACGGGGCGGGGAGAGGTCAATCCCGTCCAGGCGCTGCTTCTGTTCAACGTGGGCGAGAACGAGGTCGCGGCCGGAGAGCTGAAGACCCGCGGCTATTACCAGGGCTCGAATGTCAGCTACAACCTGAAGAAGCTGGTCGATGCCGGGTTGATGCACCACCAGCGGTCGGAAACCGACCGCCGCTCGGTCCGGGTGCGCCTGACCCCGCGCGGCACCCAGGTCAGGGAGGCGGTGGCCGACCTGTTCCGGCGTCAGGCAGAGGGTCTGCTGGCGCGGGGCGTGATCGGCGCGGCCGCACTGGAAGAGATCAACGGAACCCTGCGGCGGATGGAACGCTCATGGGCCGAGCAGATCCGCTACATCTACTAGCCTGTCCACGGCTGCCGGGCGGGCCGGGATCGCCGGTCTTGCTGCGCTGGCAGCAGGCTGCCAGCCGATGGCCGGGTCCAGCCCGCTGACGGCCAGCCCCTCGACCTCACGCAAAAGCTTGCGCCGCATCGCGTCGGCAAACCCGGCATGTCCCAAGGCCACCTCGACAAAGGCATCTGGCCCCCGGATCACCTCGGTCTGGAAATAGGCGACAAGCTCGGCAATTCCGGGCGTGCCGCCCTCTCCCTCGGGCCAGCCGATGACCAGGGCATTCACTGTCACCGGACGGCCCGCCGCAGCGGCGGCGACGGTCCGGGGCCAGGGGCCCGCGTTCGACATGCCGTCGCCCGCAAGGTCGAGCGTCAGGCGCGGGCAGGTGCCTTGCGCGGACAGAAGGCCAAGCCCGAACTCCATCGCCGCGCCGATCCCGGTCGACTGGGCGCCCGCCTCGCGCGGTCGCGACACCAGCCGCCCGGCCACGGCCTGCAGGGCCGCGGCGTCGGTGATCTCGGTCCAGGGCAGGATCAGGCTGTGGCTGCTGTCGCCGCTCCACTCATAGACCGCGATGCGCACGGGCCGGCCCGGGATCTGGAACAGCGCCTGCTGCACGTCGGGGTCGAGCATCGCCGCCGCCGTGCCGCGGCGTTGCAGGTCATGCTCGGCCCCGTCGACCGAGGCAGAAATGTCCAGCCCGATTGCCAGCGCCTGCCGGCAGGTGGCCCCGGCGGCGCTCGCCAGCCCGGACGCAAGGGCCGCCGCAAGCAGCGCCTGCGCCCTCACGGCTGCACCGCGCCGAACAGCCGTTCCGTCAGTTCGCGTTCCAGCTTGCGGCGGATCGCGCGGGGGAAATCCTCGTGCAGCGCCGCGACCTCGACAAAGGCCCCGGGCCCCCGGATCACCTCGGCCCCGAAATACAGTGCGATGTCGCGCTCGTGCCCGCCGATGGCCAGGCCGTTGACCGTGACATCGCCGAAATCCTCGCGCGCATAGACGCGGGCAGGGTCCGCGCCTTCGTTGTTGCGCCCGTCGCCCGACAGATCCAGCGTCCAGGCCTCGCAATCGGGCATCCGCGCCAGCAGGTCGCGCCCGAACTGCAGCGCCCCGCCGATCGCCGTCGACTGCCGCATTTCGCCCCGCGCGTGCCCGGCCACCAGCGCCGCCAACGCATCGAGCGTCGCCTGATCCCGCACCAGCACCCAGTCGACCACGATCTCCTGATGGCCGGCGCCGCTCCATTCGTAGACGGCCAGCGCCACCGGGTCGCGCGGCCGCAGGAAAGCGCTGCGGATTTCCGGCGCGGCCAGCGCCGCCAGCAACCCCTCGCGCTGGATCGCGTAGTCCTCCACGCTGACCGACCGCGAGACGTCGAACCCCAGCGCCAGCGCCAGCCGGCAGGCCGCGGCCGCCGGTTCTGCCCCCAGCACAGCCAGAAGGCTTACCAGTGCCCGGTATTTCCCATGCTGGCCCACGGCTCTGCCTTCGCCAATGCCTCGCCCCGCTGCAACAGCTCGACCGACACGTTGTCGGGGCTGCGCACGAAGGCCATCCGCCCGTCGCGCGGCGGGCGGTTGATCACCACGCCATTGGCCTGCAGATGCGCGCAGGTCTCGTAGATGTTGTCGACATCATAGGCGAGGTGCCCGAAATGCCGGCTGTCGGACGGCAGGCCCGCGTCGCCATCCCAGTTGTAGGTCAACTCGACCGGGCACTCCGGCTGGCCGGGCGGCGCCATGAAGACCAGCGTGAACCGCCCGCCCTCGTTGTCGTACCGCCGCGTCTCCTCCAGCCCCAGAAGCCGGTAGAACGCCATCGACGCCTCCAGGTCCAGAACACGTACCATCGTGTGCAGATAACGGATCGTCATGAAGCGGCCTCCCGGATTGCCATGCGGCGACTCTAGCGCCCCCGGCCCGAAAGGCCAGAGCCGACGAAAATCCGGCCCCTACCGCATATCGCGGTATGCCTCGCGGGGCCCCATAGATATAGTCAAACCCGATTCTATGACGGAGGATACCCCCATGCCCCTGACGCCCGAGCAGCAGGCCGAGATCGACGAGGCCCGCGCCACCCCGCGCCCCACCCTGCGCGCCGTCAGTCCAGGGATGGAGGCGCGGCTCTACCTGGCCCACCCCGTGCTCGACCACGGGCTCGTCCGCGTCATCGACTACATGGGCGATGATGCCGCCATCACCCAGGCCGCCCGCGTCAGCTACGGCCGCGGCACCAAGGTGGTGCAGAATGACGAAGGCCTCATCCGCTACCTGATGCGGCACTGGCACTCGACCCCATTCGAGATGTGCGAGGTCAAGTTCCACGTCAAGCTACCGGTCTTCGTCGCCCGCCAGTGGATCCGCCACCGCACCGCCAACGTGAACGAATATTCGGCCCGCTATTCGATCCTCGACCGCGAATTCTACATCCCCGCGCCCGAACACCTTGCCGCGCAATCGACGGTGAACAATCAGGGCCGGGGGGAATTGCTGGAGGGGGCCGAGGCCGCCCGCGTGCTCGACCTTCTGCGCGAGGACGCGATGCGCAGCTACGACCATTACGAGGCAATGCTGTCGCAGGATGGCCAAAAGGGCCTGGCCCGCGAACTCGCCCGGATGAACCTGCCCGCCAATATCTATACCCAATGGTACTGGAAGGTGGACCTGCACAACCTGTTCCACTTCCTGCGGCTTCGCGCCGACGCCCATGCGCAATACGAAATCCGGGCCTATGCGCAGGTGATGTGCGACATCGTGCGCGACTGGGTGCCCCTGGCCTATGGGGCCTTTGCCGATTACCGGATGGGCGGCGCGCAACTGTCGGCAAAAGCGGTTGACGTACTGAAGCGGCGGTTGAATGGTGAGGTGGTGACGGCCGAGACCTCTGGCATGAGCAAGGGGGAATGGCGGGAGTT
>JBJOQI010000441.1:0-3597 GCA_046050045.1 Pseudomonadota bacterium
TTCTTGCACCGGAATATGCTTGCCCTTCGGGATCATATATTCCTGCGCCTGCAACGTCTCATCAACCGGTTCAACGGTGATGCGGCGCTTGTTCTTATAGTCTTTGCCAAAGCGCACGTAACCATCGGCTTCTGCGATAATGGCGTGATCTTTCGGACGACGGGCTTCGAACAATTCGGCCACGCGAGGAAGACCCCCGGTGATGTCCTTGGTCTTGGCGCCTTCGCGCGGAATACGCGCCAAGGCGCCAAGACCAAGGACATCAAGCGACAGAATCGCATCAACCGACATTGGGTAGGTGATCGGGTTGCCCAATTCATTGCGCACGGGGTCGCCGGTCACTGGGTCGATGATGATCACTTCAGGCTTCAGGTCGTTGCCGCGCGGCGCGGTGCGCCAGTCGGTCACGATCTTCTGCGTCATGCCGGTGGCTTCGTCGGTTTCCTCGCGCACCGCGATCCCCGAGATGAGGTCCACGAACTTCGCCACACCGGCCTTTTCGGCGATGATCGGAAGCGTGTAGGGGTCCCATTCGAAGAGCTTGGCGCCACGCTTGACTGCCTGGCCGTCCTTGACGTGGATCTTCGCGCCGTAGCTGACCTTGTGGCTCGCCCGTTCCTCGCCCGCCTCGTCGATGATGGCGATCTGCATGTTCCGGCCCATGACGATCTGCTCGCCATTGGCGTTCTGCAGCAGCATGGCGTTGCGGAACTCGATCTTGCCCTCTTGCGAGGCTTCGAGGAACGACTGCTGGCCGCCCTGCGCGATGCCGCCGATGTGGAAGGTCCGCATCGTCAGCTGCGTGCCCGGTTCGCCGATCGACTGCGCTGCGATGATGCCCACCGCCTCGCCGATGTTGACCAGCGTGCCGCGGGCAAGGTCGCGCCCGTAGCACATGGCGCAGACGCCTTCCTCGGCCTCGCAGGTCAGCGCCGAGCGGATGCGAACCGCCTGGACGCCTGCGGCCTCGACTGCGTCGGCCTTGCGTTCGTCGATCAGCTCGTTCTTGCGGACGACCACCTCGTCGGTGCCCGGCACCAGAACGTCATCGGCCGAGACGCGGCCAAGGATGCGTTCGGACAGCGGGCTGACGACTTCGCCGTCGTTGACCGCGGCCGTGGCCGTGATCGCACGCTCGGTGCCGCAGTCGGTCAGGCGGATGATGCAGTCCTGCGCCACGTCGACCAGACGGCGGGTCAGGTAGCCCGAGTTCGCCGTCTTGAGCGCCGTATCCGCAAGGCCCTTGCGTGCGCCGTGGGTCGAGTTGAAGTACTCGAGCACGGTGAGGCCTTCCTTGAAGTTCGAGATGATCGGCGTCTCGATGATCTCGCCCGAGGGCTTGGCCATCAGGCCGCGCATCCCGCCCAGCTGCTTCATCTGCGCAGGCGAACCACGCGCACCGGAGTGCGACATCATGTAGACGCTGTTCGGCTCGCGTTCGGCGCCGGTGTCGTCCTTCCGGACGGCCGAGATCTCGCCCATCATGGCGGCAGCCACGGCGTCCGAGCACTTCGACCAGGCGTCGACGACCTTGTTATACTTTTCGCCCTGGGTGATCAGGCCGTCCATGTACTGCTGCTCGAACTCTTTCACCTGTTCGCGCACGCTGTCGACGATTGTCCACTTCGTCTCGGGGATGACCATGTCGTCCTTGCCGAACGAGATGCCAGCCTTGAAGGCCTCGCGGAAGCCGAGCCCCATGATCTGGTCGCAGAAGATCACCGATTCCTTCTGGCCGCAGTAGCGGTAGACGGTGTCGATGACGTTCTGGACGTCCTTCTTTCGCAGCAGGCGGTTCACCAGCTCGAACGGGGCCTTGGCGTTCTTGGGCAGCAGCGCCCCAAGACGGACGCGGCCCGGCGTGGTCTCGAAGCGACGGGTCACCTCGTTGCCTTCGGCGTCGATCTGGGTGACGCGCGCCTGGATCTTGGCGTGCAGGTGCACCGCACCCGCGTCAAGCGCGTGCTGAACCTCGTCGACCGAGGCAAAGACCATGCCTTCGCCCTTCATGCCCTCGCGGGCCATCGAGACGTAGTAGAGGCCCAGAACCATGTCCTGCGACGGAACGATGATCGGCGCGCCGTTGGCGGGCGACAGAACGTTGTTCGTCGACATCATCAGGACGCGGGCTTCCAGCTGGGCTTCCAGCGACAGCGGCACGTGCACGGCCATCTGGTCGCCGTCGAAGTCGGCGTTGAAGGCCGAGCAGACGAGCGGATGCAGCTGGATCGCCTTGCCTTCGATCAGCACCGGTTCAAAGGCCTGGATGCCCAGACGGTGCAGCGTCGGCGCGCGGTTCAGCAGGACCGGGTGTTCGCGGATGACTTCATCCAGGATGTCCCAGACCTCGGGGCGTTCCTTTTCAACCAGCTTCTTGGCCTGCTTGACGGTCGAGGACAGGCCCTTGGCCTCCAGCCGCGAATAGATGAACGGCTTGAACAGCTCGAGCGCCATCTTCTTGGGCAGGCCGCACTGGTGCAGCTTCAGCTCGGGGCCGGTCACGATGACCGAACGGCCCGAGAAGTCCACGCGCTTGCCGAGCAGGTTCTGGCGGAACCGGCCCTGCTTGCCCTTCAGCATGTCCGACAGCGACTTCAGCGGGCGCTTGTTGGCCCCGGTGATGACGCGGCCGCGACGGCCGTTGTCGAACAGCGCATCGACCGATTCCTGCAGCATCCGCTTTTCGTTGCGCACGATGATGTCGGGCGCGCGAAGCTCGATCAGGCGCTTCAGGCGGTTGTTGCGGTTGATGACCCGGCGGTAGAGGTCGTTGAGGTCCGAGGTCGCAAAGCGGCCCCCGTCCAGCGGCACCAGCGGGCGCAGTTCCGGCGGGATGACCGGGATCACGGTCAGCACCATCCACTCAGGCCGGTTGCCGGATTCGAGGAAGTTCTCGACGATCTTCAGCCGCTTGATGATCTTCTTCGGCTTAAGCTCGCCCGTCGCTTCCTTCAGCTCCTCGCGCAGCTGCTCGGCCGTCGACTCGAGGTCGATCTGGCTCAGCAGTTCGCGGATCGCCTCTGCGCCGATGGCGGCGGTGAAGGCGTCGGCGCCGAACTGGTCCTGCGCGTCAAGGTACTGTTCTTCCGTCAGAAGCTGGTTCTGCGACAGGTCGGTCAGGCCCGGCTCGATGACGACGTAGTTCTCGAAGTAGAGGATGCGTTCCAGATCCCGCAGCGTCATGTCGAGCATGAGGCCGATCCGGCTGGGCAGCGACTTCAGGAACCAGATGTGCGCGACCGGGGCGGCGAGCTCGATATGGCCCATCCGCTCGCGACGCACCTTCTGGAGCGTGACCTCGACGCCGCATTTCTCGCAGACGACGCCGCGATACTTCATGCGCTTGTACTTGCCGCAGAGACACTCGTAGTCCTTGATCGGCCCGAAGATGCGGGCGCAGAACAGGCCGTCACGTTCGGGCTTGAACGTGCGGTAGTTGATCGTCTCGGGCTTTTTGATTTCCCCGTAGGACCACGACAGGATCCGCTCCGGCGAAGCGAGCGAGACCTTGATCTCGTCAAATTGCTTCGGCGCGGCGAGCGGGTTGAACGGGTTTTGCGTCAGTTCCTGGTTCATCTGTTTATCCTTAAATGAGGG
>JBJOQI010000442.1:0-2958 GCA_046050045.1 Pseudomonadota bacterium
AGCGGCAGGTAGATGCCCGCCATCGCGCCGACCTCGCGCGCCCAGAGGCCGCCGGCGTTCACCACATGCTCGGCATGGATCGTGCCCTTTTCGGTCACCACGTCCCAGGTGCCGTCGGGTCGAGGCCGGGTTTCCAGAACGCGGTTGTGCAGCACGATCTCGGCCCCGCCCATGCGCGCGGCCTTGGCATAGGCGTGGGTGGTGCCCGAGGGGTCGAGGTGGCCATCGAGCGGATCGTAGAGCGCGCCGATGATGCCGTCGGTGTTCACCAGGCCATCGGTGAACTTCGCGACCTCTTCGGGCGACAGGATTTCGGTGTGCAGGCCCATGTAGCGGTGCTTGGCACGCTCGGCCTTCAGCATCTCGAACCGGGCCTGATTGTCGGCCAGCGTGATGCCGCCCACATGGTGCAGGCCGCAGGACATGCCGGTGATCTTCTCCAGCTCCTTGTAAAGCTGGATCGTGTAGCCCTGAAGGGCGGCCATGTTGGTGTCGCCGTTCAGGGTATGGAACCCGCCCGCGGCGTGCCAGGTGGAGCCCGAGGTCAGTTCTGACCTTTCCACGAGCATCACATCGGACCAGCCGTATTTGGTCAGGTGGTAGAGCACCGAACAGCCGACGACGCCGCCGCCGATGACCAGAACCTGCGTATGGGATTTCATGGACTAGCCCCCTGTTCCCGGCCCGTGTTTTCCGGTCCATGATTGCAGAGGCTTTGCCGTGGCTCTAGCAGTCCGCGACATTTTTCGTCGCTTTCGCGCGAGGCGGCTCCGGATTAGTGAGCCGCCCCGTCCCGTCCGCTGCGCGTTCCCGTCAGGAAAGCCGGGGGCGCGACTGCAGCCGGGCGCGCAGCCGGTGCTGCAACACGACGCTGTGGTCCAGCGCTGCCTTCAGGATAAGCCCGGCCAGGAAACAGGCGGGCAGGACCAGCGCGAGCGAGAGGAGATTGCCCAGACGGTCGTGCAGGTCGGTGGCGTGTTTGGCCACATGGATGAAGGCATTGTGGACGAGGTAGACGAACATCGTCGCGGCGGCGAGCTTGCGGGCGATCCAGGCCAGCCGGGCGGGAAGCGGCACGCCCGGAAGAAAGAGAAGTGCGATTGCGGTTCCGCCCGCGATGCCGAGGTGGTTCACCGTCCAGGCCGGGAAGACGAACAGGACGACGAGCAGAAGCGGGATGGTGGCCAGGCGTTCCTCGAGACTGCGGGCCGAGAACACGGCCCAGCCGAGGAAGAGGAAGGGCAGGGCGACCGGCAGAGTCCGCTGCGGGTTCGGGCCGATGCCGTCTTCCTGCGGCAGGACGGGCACCGCGACATCCAGCCAGACGGTCTGGAACAGCACCGACAGGACGGAACAGACGACCGCCGCACCCATCGCGAAGCGGAAGCTGTCGCGGGAAATCAGCCGCCGCACGACGGGCAGCGCCGCCAGCAGGGCCACGACCAGAACAAGCTGGGCATAGAGCGAGATGAACCAGTAGGGCTCGAACAGCGGCGCGTCGAGCCGCCGGGGGATATTGCCGATCAGCAGATACATCTCGGGCGGGATCGGTTCGCGCAAGAGATGGAAGCTGGCAAGCAGCAGATAGTAGACCGGCAGGATCGGGATCAGGAGCGAGGTCAGGATGCGCCGCCAGTTGCCCGAGCGGATGGTTTCGCGGTGGAACTGTGCGAGCGAGTATCCCATCAGGATGACCAGGGCGAGCGTGCCGCCCGAAACCGGCCAGAACGTCAGGTGGAAGATGACGACAAGGCTGATTGCGATGGCGCGGATCAGGGTCGAGGTCTCGACCAGCGTCATGCGCGAACGGGGGCGTGGGCCAAGGGCCTCGAGCTCGGAAATCGACAGGCGTTCCCAGCCGTCTGGAACGTAGCCGAGGCGCTCCTCGATCGCGAGGACGGCGTGGAGGTAACCCAGCGAGTCGCCGCCAAGGCCGGCATAGCTGTCATCGGGCCCGACGTGCCGGCTGCGGGTCGCCGCGCGGAAGGCTGCGGCAAGGTCGACGTGTCGCGCACCGGGCGAAGCCTCGGCCAGCGCCGCGCGCGCCATTTCGTCCAGGGCGCGCCGGTCGGTCTTGCCCGAGGGCAGAAGCGGCACGCGGGCCAGGGGCAGGGCCCGCACCGAGGCGAGCGGCAGGCCATAGCGGTGGGCGATCAGGGCGCAGACCTCGTCCCCGTCGAAGGATCCGGTCAGCTGGACCGCAAGTGCATCGTCGAGCGCGGTGCCATAGGCGGCAAGCCCGCGGTCGGCGAGCAGGGCCTCGACCTGGTCGAGGCTGATGCGCAGGCCGAAGAGCTTGGCGAAGCGGCTGGCGCGGCCGACGATGCGATAGAGCCCGTCGCCCGTCCGTTCGGCAATGTCGCCGGTGGCGAGTGCATCGACCTCGCGACCCTTCGCAAGGTCGTCGCGCACAAGCGCGTAGCCGAGCATGACGTTCGGGCCGGTGTAGATCAGCTCGCCCGGAATGCCGCGGCCGGTGACCGGCAGGCCGTCGGGGCCGCGCAGGGACAGGGTGCCACCGGGGATCGGCTGGCCGATGCAGTCCGGGTTCGCCTCGGCCAGCGGCGCGGGCAGCCAGGCCATGCGCGGGGCGGCCTCGGTCTGGCCATACATGACGATGAAGTCGAAGCCCGTGGCGGCACCGATACGGGCCATCCGGGTGACCGTCTGTGGTGCCAGCCGTCCGCCAGCCTGCGTCACGCGGCGCAGGTGGGCGAAGGCGGAGAAGTCGGCCTGCTGGGCCAGCATCAGGTCGACCTGATGGGGCACGAGGGACAGTGTGGTCACGCGCTCGGCCCGGGCGAAGGCGGCAAGGGCCGGGTCGTTGACCGACCGTTCGGTCAGAAGCAGCGCGGCGCCTGCCGCGAGGTGCGAATGCAGGACCGAAAGCCCGTAGGAATAGTGCAGCGGCAGCGAGGTGATGCCGCAGTCATCGGCCGCAAGGTGCAGGTACTCGCC
>JBJOQI010000443.1:0-2849 GCA_046050045.1 Pseudomonadota bacterium
TGGCCAGTAGCGCCATCGACCGGTGCACAAGCTCCAGTTGCTGCACCAGATAGCGGTTGTGCGAGGCCAGGTGCAGTTGCCGGTGGAACCGCCGGTTCGCCTTTGACAGCGCCTCGGGGTCGCCCAGATGCGCCCGGTCTTCCTCGATCATGCTGCGCAGGACGCGGATTTCCTCGGGCGAGGCATGTTTGGCGGCCAGCCGCGCGGCAAGGCCCTCAAGCTCCGCGCGCACTACATAAAGTTCGGCAAGCTGGTTGTGGTCGAGTGAGGCGACGATCAGGCTTCGCCCGTCGCGCGCCAGCATGGATTGCGTCTCCAGCCGCTGCAACGCCTCGCGGACCGGGGTGCGCGACACGCCGAAGCGGTCGGCAAGTTCGGATTCCACCAGCCGGTCGCCGGGGCGGTAGACACCCGCGTCGATGGCCTCGAGGATCAGGGAAAAGGCGTCTTTCGGCATTGTCCGGTCTTTCGGTCAGCATCACGGGAACATCCGGGCACAAAGGTATGCCTTTGCATACGATCCGGCAAGGCGGGTTGCCTGCCGTCTCTCGCGGCCCTAGGTTCCGCCCCATGCCACGCGATCAGTTCCGCCACGTCCGCACCTGGGTCTTCGACCTCGACAACACGCTCTACCCGCCGGAATGCCGGCTGTTCGACCTCATCGAGGTTCGCATGACCGACTATGTCATGCGCGCCGCCGGCGTCGGCCGGGACGAGGCGGACCGCCTGCGCGCGAAATACTGGCGTGACCACGGCACCACGCTGGCGGGGCTGATGAGCGAACACGGCGCCGACCCGACGCCCTACCTGACCGAGGTGCACGACATCCCGCTTGACCGGCTGTCGCCTGACCCGGCCCTGGCGGCTGCCATAGCTGCCCTGCCGGGGCGCAAGATCGTCTATACCAACGGTGCCGCCGCCTATGGCGAACGCGTCGTAGCGGCGCGCGGGCTGTCGGGCTTGTTTGAAGCGGTTTACGGAATCGAACATGCTCGCTATGCACCAAAGCCCGAGATGCAGGCATTCCTTGCTGTTTTCGAACAATCCGGCCTCGACCCCGCGACATCCGCCATGTTCGAGGACGACCCCCGCAACCTCGCCGCGCCCCATGCGCTCGGGATGAGGACGGTGCATGTCGCCCCCGCCCCCGACCCCGCGCCGCATATCCACCACCACACCGACGACCTTGCCGGATTTCTCGCCCGTCTGGTCTGACGGGGCGTTTTGCCGCTTTGCCAGCCGCGCCGCGCCGCGTTAGGCATGGCAGCGGGAGTGCATGAATGCGCGAGACGACCGACATCCTGATTTCCGGCGGCGGGATCGCGGGGCTTGCGGCTGCCGCGGCCTTCGGCACGGCCGGGTTCCGCGTGATCTGCGTCGATCCGGCCCCGCCTGTCACCGACGGGCAGGACGAGGCCGCCGACCTGCGCACCACCGCCTTCCTGCAACCCGCGCAGTCGCTTCTTGCCGAGGCCGGTCTCTGGCACCGCCTCGCCGCCTTCGCCGCCCCGCTTCAGGTCATGCGCATTGTCGATGCCGGCGGCGAGACGCCCGAGGTCCGCCATGCCGCCGACTTCGACGCCGCCGACATCTCCGACCAGCCCTTCGGCTGGAACTTCCAGAACTGGCTGCTGCGGCGCGAATTCGCGGCCCGGCTGGCCGAGCTTTCGAACGTCGCGTTCCGCCCCGGCACCGCGACCGCGGCCCTGCTGGCCCGCGACGCCGAGGCCCTCGTCACGCTGTCGGACGGCACCCGCGTCTCCGCCCGCCTGCTCATCGCCGCCGACGGCCGCGCCAGCCCGATGCGCGAGGCACTGGGAATCGGCGTGAAGACAATGCGTTATGGCCAAAAGGCGCTGGCCTTCGCGGTCACCCACCCGATCCCGCATGGCAACATCTCGACCGAGATTCACCGCCAGGGCGGCCCCTTCACGCTGGTCCCCCTGCCCGATCAGGCGGGCCAGCCCGCCTCTGCCATCGTCTGGATGGAACGGGGGCCCGAGGCGCTGCGCCTTGCCGCCCTGCCCGTCCCGGCCTTCGAGGCGGAAATGAACGACCGCTCGGCCCATGTCCTCGGCCCGCTCACGCTGATCACCCGCCGCTCGGTCTGGCCGATCATCAGCCAGATCGCCGACCGCTTCGACGGCCCCCGCACCGCGCTTCTGGCCGAGGCCGCCCATGTCGTGCCGCCGATCGGCGCGCAGGGCCTGAACATGAGCCTGGCCGACATCCGCTGCCTGCTCGACCTTGCCCGCGCCGCGCCGGGCCGCCTGGGCGACCGCGAGATGCTGGCCGCCTACCACCGCCGCCGCTGGCCCGACGTCCGCGCCCGCGTCACCGGCATCGACCTGCTGAACCGCGCCAGCATGGAGGGCGCGCCGCCCTGGCGCGACCTGCGCGGGCAGATCCTGCGGCTGATGCACGACGCGACGCCGGTTCGCCGCACGCTGATGAAGGCGGGGCTTGGCGTCAGCTGACCGTCAGCCCAGCGGCCCGGGGCGACGCTCTTCGGACAAAAGCACATTCGCCTCGACCTCGCCCACGCCGGGCAGGGTCATCACCCGCCGCCGCAGGACGCGCTCGAAATCCGACAGGTCGCGCGCCGTCACCCGCAGCCGATAGTCGTATAGCCCCAGCACGTGCTGCACGACCGTGACCTCGGGAATGGCGCTGACGGCGCGCTCGAATTCCTCAAGGCTGACGCGCCCCTTGGTGGCAAGCTTCACGCCCAGGAACACCGTCACGCCAAAGCCCAGCGCGGCATGATCCAGCTCGACCGCCTGCCCTGCGATGACGCCCGCCTCGGTCAGGCGACGGATGCGACGCCAGGTGGCGGGTTGCGACAGGCC
>JBJOQI010000444.1:0-4053 GCA_046050045.1 Pseudomonadota bacterium
GCGAAGAAGGGTTCGACCTCGGCGCGGATGCCGGCGGCGGCATAGGCCTCGGTCACGCGGGGGCCGTCCTCGGCACGGGCCTGGTGGGCCACGCGCAGGTTGCGGCGCAGCCCCTCGGGCAGGGCGGCAAGGGCGGCGGGCACGACGTCGGACAAGATGCGCGCGCCCTGGCTGCCGCCGATGACGACGACGCTCATCGGGTAGTCGCCGGGCGGGATGTAGGGGGCGGCGTGGCGGTCGAGCACGGCGGCGCGGACCGGGTTGCCGGTGTGGGTGGCCGAGACGCCCGGCGGCAGGCGGGTGGGCCAGGTGCCGCAGGCGACAGCGGCGACGCGGGGGGCAAAGAGCCGGTTGACCTTGCCCAGGACGCCGTTCTGTTCGTGGATCATCCGGGGCAGGCGCAGGGCCCAGGCGGCCGCTAGCGCCGGGATCGTCGGGTAGCCGCCGAAGCCCACGACGACGGCGGGCCGGTCGCGGTACATCCGCAGGGTCGCCGCAAGGATGCCGCCCGCGATGCGGAAGGGCACGAGCACCCGGGCGAGGATGCCACCGCGCGCGAAGGTGGCGGACCCGACCTTTTCGATCGCCACGGGTGCGGGGAAGCCGCCCGCATAACGCGCGCCCCGGTCATCGGTGGAAAGCTTCACCCGCCAGCCGCGGGCAAGCATCAGCTCGGCCAGCGCCTGCGCGGGAAACATGTGGCCGCCGGTACCGCCCGCCGCGATCAGAAGAAGCGGGGCGCGTTGCATCAGCGCCCCCGGCGCAGGAGGATGTCGCCGATCTGGCCCTGCGGGCGGGCGCGGGTGAAGGCCAGAAGCGCGCCGATCACGATGCCCGAGGCAATGACGGACGAGCCGCCGTAGCTGACAAAGGGCAGCGTCATGCCCTTGGCCGGAAGCAGCCGCACGGCGACGCCCATGTTGATCATCGCCTGGATCGCGAAGGTGCAGACCAGCCCGGTGCCTGCTAGCCGCGCGAAGGGGTCGCGTTCCTTGAGCAGCCGCCCGAGCGACCGGATCGCGATGGTTCCGTACAGCGCGATGATGACCAGGACGAGGATCAGCCCGTATTCCTCGGCCGCGACGGCGATGATGAAGTCGGTGTGCGCGTCGGGCAGCGACCATTTCACCTGGCCTTCACCGACGCCGACGCCGAAGAAGCCGCCTTCCTGGATCGCGTTGGTGGCGTAGCCGATCTGGGTGCGCGGGTCGATGTCGGCGGCCAGGAAGCCGTCGATCCGGCGCGCGAAGTGCTCGGACGCGCCATAGGCGAAGATGCCGCCACCGGTGACCAGCGCGCCGATCACCAGAAGAAGCATGATCGGGGCGCCGGCCACGAAATACATCACGCCCCAGGAAAACAGGACCAGCGCCGCTTGCCCGAAGTCGGGCTGGAGCGCGAGCAGCAGCACGATCACCCCGGCGAGGGCAAAGCTGTAGAACCGGCCGGGCGGGCCGTTGATCTCATCGGCGGCGGCCATCAGCCAGGCGGCCAGCACGACGAAGCCGGGCTTGAGGAACTCGGACGGCTGGACCGAGGCAAAGCCGAGGCTGAACCAGCGCGTCGCGCCCTTGCCGAAATCGGTGCCGAAGACCGGCAGCAGCATCAGCGAGAGAAAGGCCAGGACAAAGCCGATCACCGCGATCCGCCGCACCTGCCCGGGCGAAAGCATCGACAGCCCGAGCGCCACGGCGATTGCCACAGCCCCGAAGCCCGCCTGCCGTTCGACGTAATAGAAGGGATCGAGGCCGTTCTTTTCGGCCAGCGGCACCGAGGCGGCGAGGCCCAGCAGGATGCCGATCCCGAACAGGACGACCACGCAGAACAGGGTGATCTTGTCGATGGTGCGCCACCAGCGCGGAAGAACCGGATCGCCCGTGCGCAAGGGCACGGTGCCAAAGACCATTTCAGTCATCGGATACTGCTTTCACTGCCTCTGCCCGTCCGGGTTTGCCCCGGATCTGGACTGGACTGTAACGCCAAAACCCCTGCCGCGCTAGGGGCGGATATCGGGATCGAGGGGGTCGACTCTATTTAACCATCGTGTTATATAACACTTGAGTTAGGTAAGAATCACCATGCCCCACCCGGTCACCGAAACCTTCGCCGCCCTGTCCGATCCGACCCGTCTGGCCATCGTCACCCGGCTGATGCAGGGCGAGGCGACGGTGCAGGAACTGGCCGCGCCCTTTGCGATCAGCCAGCCCGCGGTCAGCCGCCATCTGAAGGTGCTGGAAGAGGCCGGCCTGATCGAGACGCGCATTGCCGGAACCTCGCGCCCGCGCCGCCTGCGGCCCGAGGCGGTCGAGGCGCTCTGGGACTGGCTGAGCGAGGTCCGCGCTGTCTGGGAGGCGCGCTACAACCGGCTCGACGCCGTGCTGGCCGAGCTTCAGGACGAAGAGGAACCGCAGCCATGACCACCCACGTTGCACTCGACGGCGATACCGGCATCGTCATCACCCGCAGGCTGGCCGCGCCCCCGGCCCTTGTCTTTCGCGCGCATCTGGAGCCCGAGCTGATCCGGCGCTGGATGGTTGGCCCGGCGGGCTGGACGATGCCGGTCTGCACGAGCGACCCGCGCACGGGCGGGGCCTTCCGCTTCGAGTGGCGCGGGCCGGCGGGCGAAAGCTTTCACGCCACGGGCGAATTCATCGGCCTGACCCCGGACACCCGCATCGAACATGTGGAACGCATGTTCCTGCCCGACCCGACACCCGACAACCGCGTGGTGACCGAGCTGGAGCCGGACGGCGGACACACGCGCCTGACGGTGCGGATGCGGTTGGCCGATGCCGCCGCCCGCGAGGTCGTCATGGAAAGCGGCATGATCGACGGCCTTGAAGGGGCCTATGCCGCGCTGGAAACCCTGGCTGATGAGGTCGCCTGAGATGCCCGACACCTGGCACCGTTCCCTTTCCGTCGCGATGACCGGGACGCGCGACATCACCTTCACCCGCGACTTCGACGCCTCGCGGCGGCTGGTCTGGCGGGCGATGACCGAGCCTGCGCTGATTACCCGCTGGCTCTGGGCGCGGGAGGCGCCGATGACGGTCTGCGAGCAGGATTTCCGCGAAGGCGGCAGCCTGCGCTGGGTCTGGCGGCTGGCCTCGGGGCAGGACATGGGGCTGACGGGACGGTACCGGACGATCGCGCCGCCCGGGCGGATCGTGCATACCGAGCTGTTCGATCAGGACTGGACCGGGGGCGAGACCGTCGTGGACCTGCGCCTGGCCGAGATCGCGCCGCAGACGACGCGGATGGTGATGGTCGTGACCTACCCTTCGCCAGAGGGGCGCGCGATGGCTGCGGCCACGCCGATGGCCGAGGGGATGGAGGAAGGCTATGCGCGGCTGGCCGGGCTGCTGCCGGAGTTCCTGGCCGAAGACTGGCAGAGCGATTTCCGCGTGACATCGGAAGGCGGTCGCAGGCTGGTGGTCAGCCGGTCCTTTGCCGCCCCGCCCGCGCGCGTTCGCCGCGCGCATCTGGACCCCGCGCTGGCCGCGAAATGGCTCGGCAGCCCCGAGTTCCCGATCCTGCGCTGCGAGATCGACGCCCGGGTGGGCGGGGCGTTCCTGTATGAATGGAAGACGCCTGACGGCAGCCCGCTGATCCTGCGCGGCACCTTCCGCGAGATGGGCGAGGACCGGATCGTGCATACCGAGGTCTTCGAGCCGGACTGGACCGGCGGCGCGACCGAGGTGACGACCGAGTTCCTGCCCCGGGGCAGCGGGACGCAGCTGAGGGTCACGGTGATCTATGCCTCGGACGATGTGCGTGACCGCGTGGCGGCAAGCGGCATGACCGAGGGGATGGCGGCAAGCTGGGACCTGCTGGAGGCGCTGCTCTGACCCCGGCCGAGGCATTGGCCTGGCTGGAAGGCGCGGCGCACGAGGACCGGCGCGCCGCCCTTGCCCGCTACGGCATCCCGACCGGCAATGCCATGGGCGTGCCGATGGCCGCGATGGTCGGCTGGGCGAAGGGACGGCCAAAGGACCATGCCCTTGCCGCGGCGCTCTGGGCCGACGGGCGGTACGAGGCGCGGACGCTGGCGGC
>JBJOQI010000445.1:0-2674 GCA_046050045.1 Pseudomonadota bacterium
TTACAACCAGCGCAGATTATGGTTCCGTCATCTTCTGAGTAATGCGCAATTGCATATACGCGAAGTAGTCTAGAGCGTCGTCTTACTGCCTGTGTTACGGAATATTCTTGACCTTCTTCAACAAATTTTAGAGGCCTAGTTGCCGAAAGAGCCATCTTCTTGCTATTCTCTGAAAAGCCTTGGCTCCTGAGACTTTTGTCCACTCCTCCATAACTGTTTAGATAATATTGTCCCGCCGGAGTAATAATATACCTGCCTCTAGCGAAGCTTGCCAAGCCATCGCGTTCGAGCCTTTTATGTGAGCGCAGATTTCGTACTTTCTGGCTGAATTTATCATCTCCGCGACCGTCAAGAAGAGCCAGGTCTTCTCCTGATGGTTTTAACGCAAGCCTCAAAATCGGCTGCAGTTCTGCAGTAGTTAGACCTGTTCCGCCCGCCTCTTCGAGTGCCTTTAGGGTAGGGATCACCAAATCACTCTCTGTTATAATGTTCGGCACCAATATTTCTCGCCTTGCTCTATTACGCCTAGCTTGCTCGATTCCATGAACCAGTCAACTGTATGTTAGCTCGAAAAGGATGCTCACAGGCTCACACTCGACGCTAAGAATACAATTGCCGACTGAGTTTTCACTAACCCAACCCCTTAACAACCCCCTAATTCCTTCCCCTAACCCCTTGATATCCCTCGCCCCGCCCGACCGTCCCACCGTGGGACACCGCTCAGACCACCACCTCCATCGCCTGCTGCGCGCCCACCCCGAAGACCCGCTTGTAGCGCTCCACCTGGTCTTTCGGGCCCATCGCCTTCATCGGGTTGTCCGACAGCTTCACGGTCGGCCGCCCGTTCGCCCGGACCGCCTTGCAGACCAGGCTGAACGGGGCCAGCCCGTCGCCCGGGACCAGCCCGCGGAAGTCGTTGGTCAGCAGCGTCCCCCAGCCGAAGGACACCTTGACCCGGCCGAGGAACCGGGCCTGCAACTCCTCGATCTTTTCGACGTCGAGCCCGTCCGAGAAGATGACCAGTTTCGTGGTCGGGTCCTCGCCCCTTTCCGTCCACCAGCGGATCGCGGTTTCGGCCCCGGTGGCGGGGTCGCCGGAATCGATGCGGATGCCGGTCCAGCCCGCCAGCCAGTCCGGCGCGCGTTTCAGGAAGCCCTCGGTCCCGTAGGTGTCGGGCAGGATGATACGCAGGTTCCCGTCATGCTCTTCCTGCCAGTCGGCCAGAACCTTGTAGGGCGCCTGCAGCAGCCCCTCGTCTGAATTGGCCAGCGCGGCATAGACCATCGGCAGCTCATGCGCGTTGGTCCCGATCGCCTCGATGTCGTGCTTCATCGCGATGCGGCAGTTCGAGGTGCCGGTGAAGGCGGGGCCCAGACCCTCGATCATCGCCTGCACCGCCCAGTCCTGCCACAGGAAGCTGTGCCGCCGCCGGGTGCCGAAGTCGGCGATGCGCAGGCCGTCGATGTTCCGCAGCCGCTCGATCTTTTCCCACAGCCGGGTCATGGCGCGGGCATAGAGGACCTGCAACTCGAACTTGCCCATCCCCTTGGTCACGGCGCGGGACCGCAGCTCCATCAGGACCGACAGGGCCGGGATTTCCCACAGCATCACGTCGGGCCAGCGCCCCTCGAAGGTCAGCTCGTACTGCCCGTCGCGCTTTTCGAGGTGATAGGCGGGCAGGCGCAGGCCCTCGAACCACTCCATGAAGTCGGGGCGGAACATCTGGCGCTTGCCGTAGAAGGTGTTGCCGCGCAGCCAGGTGGATTCACCACGCGACAGCGACAGCGAGCGGACATGGTCGAGTTGTTCGCGCAGTTCGCCCTCGTCGATCAGGTCGGCAAGGCGGACGTCCTTCGACCGGTTGATCAGGCTGAATTCGACCACGGTATCGGGGCGGTTGCGGAACACCGACTGGCACATCAGAAGCTTGTAGAAGTCGGTGTCGATCAGCGACCGGACGATCGGGTCGATCTTCCAGTTGTGGTTGTAGACCCGGGTGGCAATGTCGACCATCTCAGTCCTCCAGCCGCACGCCCGCGGCGCGCATGTCCGTGATCGCCTGCGCGAGCGAGCCGTTCAGGTCGATGGCCCGGCAGGCCCCCAGCAGGACGGTGACGCCAAACCCCAGCCGCGCCGCGTCGATGGCCGAGTAGGCGACGCAATAGTCAGTCGCAAGGCCCGCAAGCGTAAGGGCAGAGACGCCACGGCTGCGCAGGTAGCCCTCAAGTCCGGTGGGCGTGGTCCGGTCGTTCTCGAAAAAGGCGGAATAGCTGTCGATGGCCGCACGGAAGCCCTTGCGGATCACCAGGTCGGCGGGATCGGTTCGCAAGGCAGGGTGGAATTCCGCCCCCGGCGTGCCCTGAACGCAATGCACGGGCCAGAGCACCTGCGGGCCGTAGGGCATCTGGGTCAGGCTGAAGGGGGCCGCGCCGGGGTGGTTCGCGGCAAAGCTGAGGTGCGCGGCGGGGTGCCAGTCCTGCGTCAGGACGCGCACCGGGTATTCGTACAAAAGGCCATTGATCCGCGGAATGACGGCATCGCCCCCCGCAACCGCCAGCGCGCCGCCGGGGCAGAAGTCGTTCTGGACGTCGATGACGATCAGGGCGTCGGTATCTGGGCGCATGGCACTCTCGGGTGGCAGGGTGTGCAAGGTTTGGGCAGAAAGCTGGCCGGG